>CAYUAN010000194.1:0-15697 GCA_964442545.1 uncultured Prolixibacteraceae bacterium
TGGTGCCGGTTACGGACCTTACTATTCGAGTCGTGCGGACGGACACCCCGGTTTGTACAACTATGCCGACCTGGACGGTGACGGTGTAGGCGACTGGATGGTTCCGACTACTGAAGATGCCTCTTACGGTGAGAAATTCGACGAAAGTTTGATGGTTTACCAATGGGATGCTTTTGTTCCTGAAAGTGAAAACTACAACAAAGCTACTCCATGGAAAAATGCTGATAACGGACCTATCGAATTTTTCAATAATTCGTACACTTTGAAAAACAGTATCGCTTTTTATGGCGGAACAGATAAAAACAGTTTCCGCGTATCTTATACCAATTTATATCAAACAGGTATAATGCCGAATAGCGAACTGAAACGTAACAGTATTACATTCAGCGGTTCTCAGGACCTGACGGATAAATTAACTGTTTCAACCAGTGCCAGCTACATCAATACTGATGTTACCGGCCGTAACTCAACCGGATATTCAAACAATATTCTTTCCAGTTACCGTCAGTGGTGGCAAACCAACGTTGATGTTAAACAACTGGAAGATTTGTATAACAAAACAGGACGTAACGTAACCTGGAATATGATTGACCCGGCAGGTGGTGATTACCGCCCGATTTACTGGGACAACTTCTACTGGGATCGTTATGAAAACGTTGAATCTGATTTCCGTGACCGTATTATCGGTAATGCTGCCATTAACTGGAAAATTACCGATTGGGTAAGCTTAATGGGTCGCGCGACTATCGATTATTATAATACGGTTCAAGAAGAGCGTTTGGCAGTAGGAAGTATTGCCCGTCGTTTTGGAATCAGCCGATTGGATGTTGGATCTGGTTATTCCCGCTACAACCGTACCTATCGCGAAAATAACTATGATTTGATTGCAAACTTTAACCATCGCTTCAGCGAGGACTTCAATATGACAGGATTACTCGGTATGAATATCCGTCGTAATTATTTGAATTCCATTTTCGCTTCTACTAACGGAGGTTTGGTTGTTCCTGAATTATACTCTTTGACAAACTCTGTTAACCCTGTATTATCTCCGATTGAGCATGACGAGACTAAAGGAATTAACGGATATTACGCACAAGTAAGCTTAGGCTTCAAAAATACTTATTATTTAGAGGCAACTCTTCGTAGAGACAAATCTTCTACTTTACCTGATGGTAATAACGTATATTATTATCCTTCAATTTCAGGTAACATTATTTTCTCTGAACTTTTACAAGCCGATTGGTTAAGCTTTGGTAAAGTTCGTGCAAACTATGCAGAAGTTGGTAGCGATGCTCCTTTTGCTTCAGTTTATGACACATACCACAAACCGGCTCCCTTTGGAAGCACTCCATTGTTCTCAGTACCAAGTACAAAAAATAATGAAGAGTTAAAACCCGAACGTTCTAAGAGTTTTGAGGTTGGTGTTGAAGCCAAATTCCTCAATAATCGTGTAGGTTTTGACGTGGCTTATTATAACACACGTACTATTGACCAAATTCTTCCTGTGGCTGTATCAACCGCTACCGGTTATTCCACTAAGTTTGTAAATTCCGGTGAGATTAAAAATACCGGAGTTGAGATTTCATTAATGGCAACCATTATGAAAAAAGACAAATTCCAGTGGGATATGATGATCAACTGGGCTAAGAATAAAAACGAAGTAGTTGAGTTGTTCGACGGTGTGGATAACCTGGTATTAGGTAGCTTCCAAGGTGGTATTACCATCAATGCTACCGTAGGTGAGCCTTACGGAACCATCAAAGGATCTGACTTTGTTTACACCAATGGTGAGAAAACTATTCAGGATACAAATATGTCCCGTCCGGGTTATTATATGATGAGCGAAACTAATGATGTTACCATCGGTAATATCCAGCCTGACTGGAATATGGGTATCAACAACAAATTCACTTATGGAAACTGGGGATTAAGCTTCTTAATCGACTGGCAACATGGTGGTGACATTTTCTCTCTTGACCACTGGTATGGTGAAGGTACCGGATTATATGAGTTTACTGCTGAGGATAATGACCTGGGTAACCCCCAACGTGATCCGATCGTTGGAACTCCCGGAAACTATGCTTCTAATTCAGGAGGTATCCTTCAAGAAGGTGTTTTTGAAGATGGTACCCCCAATAACATCCGTATCCCCGGTGATCGTTACTCCGCTTACGGTTGGGCACGTAACCCGAACGCTCGTTATATCTACGACGCTTCTTACGTGAAACTGAGAGAAGTTGTATTATCATACCGCTTGAATATCAAGAAAGACAAGAAATCTTTCATCCAAGGTGCTACCTTCGCATTTGTTGGTTCAAACCTTTGGATTATTCACAAGAACTTACCTGATGCTGACCCCGAGGCCGGTCTTAGTGCCGGTAACCTCCAAGGTTTCCAATCAGGTGTGATGCCATCAACACGTAACTTTGGAATTAATATTAACTTAAACTTTTAATTAAGAAAATATGAAAAGATTAATTTATATACTTTTAGTTTTGTTCGTGGTATCGTCTTGTTCAGATGATTTTGAGGAGATGAATACCGACAAGAAGAACCCTGTAAAGGTGCCTTCTGAGACATTGTTTACCAATGCGCAACGCGAACTTGCAGACCAATTGGCAAGCATTAACGTAAATATGAACGTATTTAAACTGTTTGCCCAATACATTACTGAAACAACTTATACAGACGAAGCGAACTACGATATCGTTAACCGTACTATTCCGGATAACGCGTGGACCGTATTGTATAGAGATGTTTTAATGGATCTTAAAGAAGCCGATAAAATTCTTGAAGAAGAACCGGCTCCGGTATTGGATGATGACAAGAAACAACTTGCCAATAAAAAAGCCGTTATCGATCTTCTGCGTATTTATACATACCACCGTTTGGTTGATATGTTTGGTGATATTCCTTATAGCGAGGCGCTCGACATCAATAATGTTAATCCTAAGTATGATGATGCCGTTGCGATATACAAATCATTATTCGACAAACTGGATAAGGATATTGCCGTATTAACAGCCAACGCCGGAAAAGGCAGCTTTGGTAGTGCCGATATCATTTATGGTGGTGATGATGCAAAATGGTTAATGTTTGCCAACGGTTTGAAACTGAAAATGGCCATCCATATTGCTGATGCACCTAATGGTATTGATGTTAGCAAGAAAATCCAAGAGGCTGCAAGCGGAGTTTTCCAATCAAACGACGACAATGCTTTATTCCACTATTTAGGAGCTACTCCGAATACCAATCCTTTATATATGGACTTGGTTGCCAGTGGACGTCATGACTTTGTTGCAACCAATACCATGGTAGATACGATGTTGGCTATGAACGATACCATTCGTCTGGCATTGTATTACACTAAAGTTAAGGATACTATTGCTTCAGAGGCCTTTAAAGGAGCTCCTTACGGTTACAGTGCAGCATATCCTAATTATTCGCATATGACTAAAGCACTGGAAGATCCTACATTCCCGTGTACACTTATGGACTATACCGAGATTCAATTCTACCTGGCTGAGGCTGCCGCCAAAACTTTAGGCGGAATCAGCGGACCTGATGCTTATTATAAAGCCGCTATTGAGTCTTCGTTCGAATACTGGGGTAGTGATGCAGCAACCGCTGATACTTATATCCAAAATGATGCTCCTTATGTGGACATTAAGAGTATTGGATTGCAAGAGTGGATTGCCTTCTACAACAGAGGATTCTTCGGCTGGACTTCATGGAGACGTCATGATGTACCGACTTTCAACGATCCGCCGAACAACTATATCGGAACAGGAGAATTCCCAACTCGTTATATCTACCCGATTATGGAGCAAACGCTTAATAAAGCTAACCGTGATGCTGCTGCTTCCAAGATTGGTGGTGATAATCAAAACACGAAACTCTTCTGGGATATTAATTAAACATTCACATCCCTTAATTATAGAAAGCTGCCCTGCGCATGGGGCAGCTTTTTTTGTACCCGTTAAATTGCTTTCCAAACGGAAATCAATCTAACAAGCGATAGCCAGGATTAAAAATACAAAAGCCGCGACGGAAATTACCGTCGCGGCTTTTAATATATTAATTGAAATGCTTACTTCAGAATGCTTTTGGAAATTACCAAACGCTGAACCTGGTTGGTTCCTTCGTAAATCTGATTCAATTTAACATCACGCATAATTTTCTCTACCAGAAAATCTTGCGAATATCCGTCGCCGGCCATAATCTGAACGGCATCCGTGGCGATCTTCATAGCGTTATCCGATGCGTACAATTTCGCCATAGCCGAATACATCGAAGCTTTCTTGTCACCCTGATCATACGCAACAGCAGCTTTCCATACCAAGGCACGGGTAGCTTCCAAAGAAGTAGCCATATCGGCCAGCATAAATCCGATGGTTTGTTGCGCGGCAATCGGCTTACCGAACTGAACACGATTCTTCGCCCATTCTTTCGCGGTTTCGTAAGCAGTACGAGCAGCACCCAAAGCCAAAGCTCCTACCCCGTTACGAGTACGGTCGAATGTTTTCATGGCGATCAGAAAACCGTGGCCTTCCTGGCCCAAAAGATTTGTTACCGGAACTTCCACATCGTGGAAAATAATTTCGTTCTGCACACTGGCACGCTGTCCCATCTTCAGCATATGAGGCTTAATCTCAACACCGGGAGTATCAGTGGGAACAACAATAGCGGACAAGCTGCGGCTACCGCGCTCCGGATCGGTCAACGCAAATACCGTCAGGAAAGTGGATACTTCCGCATTGGTGATAAAACGCTTATGCCCGTTGATAATATACTTATCGCCTTTTTTAATGGCAGTGGTTTTAATACCCTGCACGTCCGAACCGGCATTGGGCTCAGTCAGCGCATAAGCGGCAACACCTTGCTCCTCATTAATACGACCGTAAAAACGTTTTTGCTGCTCGTCGTTGGCAGCGAGCAAAAGCGGTGTCAACGCCAGCGTATTGGCTTCAATACCAATACCTATACCAATACATCCTGCTCCTAATTCCTCAGCGGCTAGCGCGCCTTGAAACAAACTGTAACCGTTACCACCGAATTGCTTCGGAATCGGTCCGTTCATAATACCTTGTTTGTAGGCCTCTTTAATAACCGGCCACGGAAATTCAGCCGACAAATCATATTTACGGGCATTGGGAGTTATCCACTCTTCCGTAAACTTGCGATATTTCTCCTGAATGGCTAAATGCTCTTCATCTAATCTAAAATCTACCATAATTATTGTTTTGAATATTTGAATATTTATCTAACTCTATTTCTTAAAAAAGGGTCTGCAATTTATAAAAATTTTGCCTACAAAACAGAAAAATCTTATCCCCGCATATCCCCGCTTTTGTACCCGTACAAAGTACGATAAAAAAGGTATTTCCAATCACTTATAATTTGTTAAAACAGCTTAATCGCTATGAGAAAATAACTATCTTTGCCCTTCGTAAAATTGAAGATTTTAACACACTAAATATTAAATACCTATTAGTTATGGGAGATGTAAAAAGAGTATATACCTTCGGAGACAAAAAAGCAGAAGGTAAAGCAGACATGAAGAATCTGCTTGGTGGTAAAGGTGCCAACCTTGCCGAGATGAATTTGATTGGCGTACCGGTTCCTCCGGGTTTCACCATCACAACTGAAGTTTGTACCGAGTACAACAAATTAGGGAAAGACGCTACCGTTGCCTTGATTAAGGAAGAAGTAGAAGCCGCAGTTAAGAATATCGAAAACATTATGGGGTCGAAATTCGGTGATAAAGAGAATCCTCTGTTGGTTTCCGTACGTTCCGGAGCCCGCGTTTCAATGCCGGGTATGATGGATACCGTTTTGAACCTCGGTTTGAATGACGATGCCGTACAAGGTATCGCCAAGCGTTCGGGTAACGACCGTTTTGCCTGGGATTCGTACCGCCGTTTCGTGCAAATGTACGGTGATGTGGTTTTGGGAATGAAACCCGAAAGCAAAGAAGATATCGATCCGTTCGAGGCCATTATGGAAGAAATGAAAGAGGCGCGCGGCATTGAGCTGGATACCGATTTCACCGTAGAAGATTTGAAAGAGCTGGTAGCTAAATTTAAGGCTGCCGTTGAGAAACAAACAGGAAAGACTTTCCCCGACAATCCCTGGGATCAGCTCTGGGGTGCCGTTATGGCCGTATTCGACAGTTGGAATACCGACCGCGCGATTTATTATCGTCAGATGAATAAGATTCCGAGCGAATGGGGTACCGCCGTTAACGTACAAGCTATGGTTTACGGTAATATGGGTGACAACTCCGGAACAGGAGTGGCCTTTACCCGTGATGCCGGAACCGGTGAGAATATTTTCAATGGAGAATACCTGATTAACGCCCAGGGCGAGGACGTGGTTGCCGGTGTACGTACCCCGCAGCAAATTACGCTGGAAGGATCCAAGCGTTGGGCTGTATTGGCCGGCGTATCCGAAGAGGAGCGCAGAACCAAATATCCTTCACTGGAAGAGTTAATGCCGGAAGTTTACAAAGAACTTGACGAGATTCAGGATAAACTGGAAAAGCACTACCGCGATATGCAAGACCTGGAATTTACCATTCAGGACGGTAAATTGTGGTTGCTGCAAACCCGTAACGGTAAGCGTACCGGAGCCGCTATGGTTCGCATCGCCATGGAAATGATGGACGAAGGTATGATTACCGAAAAAGAAGCCGTAATGCGTGTGGAGCCCAACAAACTGGACGAGCTGCTACACCCGGTATTCGATAAAAACGCCATTAAAAAGGCCAAAGTACTGACCAAAGGTTTGCCTGCTTCTCCGGGAGCCGCTACCGGACAATTGGTATTCTTTGCCGATGAGTGTAATAAGTACGAGAACGCTATTTTGGCGCGTATCGAAACTTCACCCGAGGATTTGGAAGGTATGAACATCGCTAATGGTATTCTGACCGCCCGCGGAGGTATGACTTCGCACGCAGCCGTTGTTGCCCGTGGTATGGGTAAATGCTGTGTATCCGGTGCCGGTGAATTGAAGATTGATTATAAAGCCCGCACCCTGACTGTTGGTGGCGAAGTGTTCAAAGAAGGAGACTGGATCTCGTTGAACGGTTCTACCGGTGAGGTTTATAAAGATAAGATCGGAACCATCGATCCGGAATTAAGTGGTAACTTTGGTAAACTGATGGATCTGGCAGATAAATATGCCCGCATGTATGTGCGTACCAATGCCGACACACCGCACGACAGCCAGGTGGCCCGTGATTTCGGTGCAAAAGGTATCGGACTATGCCGTACCGAGCACATGTTCTTCGAAGGCGAAAAGATTATCGCTATGCGCGAAATGATTTTGGCTGAAGATACCGAAGGACGTGAAAAAGCTTTGGAGAAATTGCTCCCGATTCAGCAAAAAGACTTCGAGGGTATTTTTGAGGCAATGCACGATTTACCCGTAACCGTTCGCTTGCTCGACCCGCCATTGCACGAGTTTGTTCCGCATGATGAAAAGGGACAACAGGAAATGGCTGAAGTAATGGGCGTGGACGTATCGGTAATTAAGCAAAAAGTGGAAGATTTATCAGAATTTAACCCGATGCTGGGGCACCGCGGTTGCCGTTTGGGAAATACCTATCCGGAAATCACCGTGATGCAAACCCGTGCCATTATCGGAGCGGCTATCGCCTTGAAAAAGCGCGGCATCACTGCCAAGCCCGAGATTATGATTCCGCTGACCGGAACTTTGGCCGAGATGAAAATGCAGGAAGATATCGTGCGTGATACCATCGCTAAGGTATTTGAAGAAACCGGCGACAGTATCGACCATTTGGTGGGTACCATGATTGAGATTCCGCGTGCGGCACTTACCGCCGACCAGATTGCAAAATCTGCCGAGTTCTTCTCATTCGGAACCAACGACCTGACGCAAATGACCTTCGGATATTCCCGTGACGATGCCGGTAAATTCTTACCCATCTATATTGAGAAAGGTATCCTGAAGCACGATCCGTTCGAGGTATTGGATCAGGAAGGTGTTGGACAGTTGGTTGAAATGGCTGTAAAGAAAGGCCGTCAGACCCGTCCGGATATCAAATTGGGTATCTGTGGGGAGCACGGTGGTGAGCCCAGCTCTGTTGAGTTCTGTCACCGTACCGGATTGGATTACGTAAGCTGTTCTCCATTCCGCGTGCCGATTGCACGTCTTGCCGCAGCACAAGCAACTATTCGCGAAGAAATGTAGCCAGCGCGCATTAAAACATAATAAAAAGAGGACTCAAAACGGGTCCTCTTTTTTTATACCTGCAAACCACAATCTTATTATACCGATACTCTAAAACACGATAAATATCATATTCCGCTCAAGAAAAGAGAAGTGTATATCATAGATTTACTGCACATTACACCGATATACTCAAATAACAGTATAAACCAAAAAGATTATCTTTGCGCGAACAAAAAAAAAGCGATTTGAAACAAAAGTTACGCAGACAGTTTTCATCTTTGGTTTTGTGCTCCCTGATACTCATTCAGGTGAGCAGCGTGGCATTTGTTTACCTAATCGAACAGGACGATTTGCAAATGCAGCGCATTGAAAACTGCATGATTTTGGAAACGGATTCGCTTCAGGAAGCCGCTTTGGCCGAAAATGACAAGTTGTTTTCCCTATGCGGAAGCACCATGCATCTGACCACCCAAAATGAAGATGCGTTTATTTGCATTTCAAAACTTGATAACAATACGCATATCGAAATCAATACGCCCCCGCCCGAGCATTTCGTTTAGTTCAAGCACCTAATACCTTTCATTACAATTTTAATCCTGTTCAGTAATCACTGAGCTTTATCCATCATTTCTGCCCTGCGAATTTCAGGCAGGATAAGCAGGTGAAATATCTTTAGTAACTAAAACTTAAAATTATACAATATGAATAAATTCGGATTCAACTTCAAATACCTGAAAGGCGATATCTTCGGTGGAATAACCGCCGGAATAGTTGCCCTGCCCCTGGCACTGGCTTTCGGGGTAAGCTCGGGACTGGGTCCCAGCGCCGGCCTCTACGGAGCAATTTTTGTCAGTTTTTTTGCCGCGCTTTTTGGCGGAACCAATACGCAAATCTCCGGCCCAACGGCTCCGATGACCGCCGTAAGCATGGTGGTGATTGCCGGAATTATCGCCACTTATGACGGGGATGTAAACAAGGCCTTGCCGGCTATCCTGGTGGTATTTCTACTTGCCGGACTCATGCAAATCGGGCTGGGTTTTATCGGCCTCGGGAAATACATCCGCTACATCCCCTACCCTGTGGTTTCGGGCTTTATGACAGCCATCGGGGTAATTATCATCGTAACACAAATTTTGCCCGCCGTAGGCTATTACCCCAAAGAGGACACGGAATATGTGCAGGAGTTCAGGCCTTATGCCGAGGAAATTATCCTGGAGAATATTCTGAAAGAAGAAGCCGGAGACGGTATTCTGGTTTTGGAAAATTTTAAGAAAACCATTGATATAGCCGAATCAATTTCGGAAAAAGAAATCATGCAGGAAGCCAAAACCCTGGCTTCGAAAAATGCTTCAGGCGTGCTGGGCGCCTTAAAGATTATGCCACGTGCCCTATCCAACATCAATTGGCTGGAGTTTATTCTGGCCCTGGGCACCATCGTCATTATCTACGGCTTTAAGCGCATAACCACTGCCATACCGAGCACCTTGATTGCCCTGCTGGTGATGTCGGGCATCGCTATCGGTTTCGATCTTGACTACCGCCCGATTGAAGAAATTCCCAGCGGGCTGCCCGTTCCCCATTTTGAAATTTTCAGCAATATCAGCTTCAGCACTATTTCTCCCTTTATTTTTACGGCCTTGACACTGGCACTATTGGGCGCGATTGACTCCCTGCTGACTTCGGTAGTGGCCGATAATATGACCAAAACCAAGCATAACCCGAATAAGGAATTGGTAGGCCAGGGAATCGGAAACAGCATTGCGGCATTATTCGGAGGTATTCCCGGTGCCGGCGCCACTATTCGTACGGTAGTAAACATTAAAGCCGGAGGTAGAACCAAGCTTTCGGGAATGATTGCCGGCGTACTGCTTCTGATTACGCTGCTTGCTTTAGGCCCGGTGGCTTCCAAGATTCCCGCCGCCGTACTGGCCGGAATTCTGATCACTGTAGGGATTGGTGTTATGGATTATAAAGGGCTGAAGGCGCTACCCAATATGCCTCGTGCCGAGGTAGCCATCATGCTGATTGTACTGGTGCTTTCCGCCGTATGGAATCTGGTATATGCCGTGGGTATCGGACTGGTAATCGCTTCGCTGATGTTTATGAAAAAGATTGGTGATATCACGGCCCAGCATTCCGATGTAACCGCCTTCAAACGCTCCAAGGCATGGCCCGACGAGAAAGACTTCCCCAAAGAGTTGGAAGAGCGGGTGTTTATCAAGCATATCCGTGGCCCTCTGTTCTTTGGTTCTACCAGCTATTTCGAGGAATTGGTAAAACAAATTCCGGATACGACAACCACCGTAATCATTCGAATGAGCCGGATGCCATATATGGATCAGTCCGGTTTGTATGCGGTGGAAGATGCCTTGGTAGAACTGGCAAAACGCGGAATCAAAGTATTATTAGTCGGCATCCTCGATCAACCGCGCTATATGATGGAACGGATTAAGTTGATTCCCGATTTAGTACCCGAAGACCAGATATTCGACACCTTTCAGGATTGCCTCGACTGGATTGAGAAAAACCTGAAATGTGACAATCCGGTTGATGCCCGTTAAAACGACAGCAAAAGAAAAAAGCAGCGTAGTTATACACGCTGCTTTTTTCATATCCTTTTACCGTCCTGGAATTAATCGAACAATGCCTCCAAAGTTTCATTCGCCCAGTCAACGATTTTCTGCCGGTCTTCATCACTTAACTTCGCATCCGGATGCGTAATCGGATAAATCTTCATCGGCATATCCCCTTCCTCCACTTCGGAAGCAAGATCATCCAAAGCGGTCGCCTGATCCATTTTCGACATTGCCGCCCAATTGGAAAAATTCAAATCTTCGCGTCCCTCTTCCGTATCCCGGTAAACCAGCCATTTTACGGGTGCCACATAGGAATACCAGGGATAAACCGTTTCATTTGAATGGCAATCGTAGCAAGCGGCACGAAGCATTCCGGCCACATCTTCGGGCACCTCGATATTTTTTAATAAATCATCGGGGTTATCCGTACTTACCGCAGGACGCTCCACGGGATACGCCTGCATTAAAATTATTATTCCAAAAAATGAATACCAAAAAAGTCGTTTCTTTTTGCTCATAAAACTATTGCTTAATATAAAGTACATCCTGAAATTATTCCCCGGCTAAAGCAGAGATTTGCGCCTTAGCCCACTCTTTCAACGCCTTAGATTCGGCATCTGTCAATGCACGGTCAGGATATTTATCCACAAACTTTTTTGTGGGCATTTTTTCCTTATCCAAAACCTTCACAATGGCATTTAATTTCGCAATTTGTTTTCCGGTGGAGTATTTGCCGTTATTAAATTTCTCAAATACGAGTTTCATTTTCCCTTTGGTGCTGGACGATTCCTCAGTATGACAGGCATTACACGACTTCTCCAGAATTTCCTGAATGTTTTCCGGAAATTCAACTTTCGCGACCTCAACACCCGTAATTGATGTTTCGGTAAAATCCTCCTCAAAATTCGTATTACTTAATAAGGTAAAGGAAAATACAAACAGAATCACAGGTATTAAAACAGTCATTGTTTTTTTCATAATTTTTTGATTTTTCGGTTTTGTACAAATATAATCGAAATAAGTACCCGCATTTTTCAAAATAACATATATCATTTTCAACATATCTTCTTTATTATTTCTATGCGCCCTCGAAAATGAGCCCGCTGAACATGGGTAAAGCTTCGGACGATAGTGAAACCTAAGTGAACATTATTCATTCCTATTTATGGTTTTGCAAATAACATAGATATACGTATAATCATAGTAATTAGCATAATAGCACAAGCCATGCATGAATAAACCCATGATTAACATTGCGGTAACAATTCGGATTCCTTTAATTATATTGCTTTCCAAAATGCTCCAAATGTTAATTTTAGTAATCACATATTCCGGTAACTGAGGATGATATTGAATATCAGTATAAATCCGTTATTAAGCAAAAAAAATATCATGACAAGCGTTATCATCAATTATATCATTATTAAAAGCCGGTTCGTCTCACAAGCGTAGTAGTAACCATATCAAGATAGTGTGTTTATCCATCCTCAGAAGTATTAGGAAGAATATTTTAGGGGATACTATTTTTTATATTTGAGCTATTTGTATAGTCCTGATGAAATCATGGCACAATGGCCAGACAATCACTATATCCCGTAAATATGATATATATCACATTAAATTTTTAGCTTGAAGCTATTGTCAACCTTAATAATCACAATGGGCTGAACGTATAGGTTCAATTATATTTATAAATACAACCACAAAAAATGATGAAACTAACTTAATATCATACTTTTAATCGTGTTAAACAATAGCAACAATTTCTTAACTTTAATAAACCTAATCTTATAAATTTATCAGAAATGAAAAAAATGTAACAGATTTTATCATACTATATCCAATTAATAAATGTGACATATTTGAGAAAAAAAATAAGTATTTAAGAATACAACAGAGAGTTATTTAATAAAAAAAATATAGCTTTGCCCCGTGAATTAAATTACCATAATTTGGTTTCGGTCATCTAATTATTTTTAAGTATTAAGTGTTTCTTGACTTTTAGTAGCTCTGTTACAGCAAAGTAATATAGTTTACAAAATGAACAGCAAATAAGCAGTATTTAGCAATGATGCATTTAAATACTAAATAGCTTTACACACTTAAAAATTAAAAACTATCAGTGATTTATTATTCAAGTTATGGTGGTCATTAATTCATAAAAAATAATTTTCTACACTAAATTAATCTGATTGATTATTTAAAAAAATGCAAATGAGAAAAATTTATCAAATGAATGGTCAGGCAAGGCTTATTACGCGGCCGATTAGTAAGTTTATTTTAGTTTTTATTTTGTCGCTAATAAGTGAAACAGTTTTTTCACAGCAAGCTTTTACTTGTAGCAGGACTTTTTATCAAGTCTTAAGTGGAGAACTCAAGAAATTAAATCCAGTTACCGGACAATATTCAGCACCACTAAACAATAATGGTTCAGCATATAATGCCGGCGGATATAATCAGAATGATAATTATATGTATGCCATAATTCGTCAAGCTGGCGGTACAGTTGCACAAGAGCATTTAATTAGGATATTAGGAGACGGCACCATTATTGATTTGGGAGATATTGGAACAACTTCCTATGCTGGAGATGTTGACGACAATAACACCTTATGGTTTAAATCAGGAAGTGACTATAATAAGATTGAGCGCCTTGATACACTAACACCAAATTCTGCCACCTCAGCTAATATTAGTACGGTAACTTGGTCTGGACCCAGCGTAAGTGCAGCAGATGTTGTATTTATTGACGATGGCACCAATAAACGCCTCTGGGGAGCAAAAAACAATGAGATAGGTTATTGGGATTTAGTTAGTTTTACAAGAGGAACGAAAACCGTAACAGGCCTGCCAAGTGGCACTTATGGCGCAGCCTATACCGATGACAAACATCGTTTATATGTTTCCAATAATAATAATGGAGGTATTTATGTTATTGAGGACTATAACTCGGCCACGCCTCATGCCAGATATCTTGTTCCTTCCTCAGTTACTACCAGTAATGATGGTTTTTCATGCCCTTTAGCCGCATCAGCCTTCGATCAGGATACGGATGATTATTTGGATCGTTTTGATTACGATGCCGACGGTGACGGAATCAGCAACACAACGGAAAGCAACGGTAATGATCCTTATGCCGATGCCGATGGTGACGAGATTTTTGCATACCTAGATGATGACGAAACAAATGCCTCGATCGGAAATGATGACGGCTTGGTAGAAGCTGCATTTGATACAGACGGGGACAACTATCCAAACTTTTTGGATTTGGACTCAGATAACGATGGTATCTCCGATATTTATGAAGCCGGTGGAAAAACATTGGATGCCAATAATGACGGACTTATTGACGATTTTACAGATAACGATAATGACAGCATTCCGGATGCGGTTGAAACACTTGCAGGAGCTAATAACTGGATTACACCTATGAATACCGATGCCGATGCTATTGCTGACTATTTGGACTTGGATTCCGATAATGACGGCATTCCGGATGCAGTAGAAGCACAAACTACGACACCTTATAATAATGGAAATAATGATGGTGATATTTCAGACGAGGTGATAGGTTTGGGAATCCCGCCTTACGGACTACTTTTACCTCAAAACACTGATGGGACGGATAATCCTGATTATATTGATACCGATTCGGAAAATGACGGTAAATTGGATGTTTCAGAAAGCGGACTAAGCCTATTAGGAGTGGATGCCAATAACGATGGTATTGATGATCACGCAAGTATCGGAGCTTCTTATACCGATCCCGATGGTCATATTAATGCTCCCATCAGCTACTTGAAAAATACAGATTCCGATACAACAGATGCCGATTACAGATCAATTCAAGATGTGGACGGTGATGGTATTCAAGATTCTATGGATTCTGACGATGACAATGACGGCATTCCGGATATAGCGGAAAATAACGGAAATAATCCAAATACTGATACTGATGGGGATGGTATTGCTGATATTTACGATACCGATACGCCCGGATTTATTGATGTAAATAACGACGGACTGGACGACCGTGCCGACAATGATTTGGATGGTGTACCCAATTACCTGGATTTGGATAGCGACAACGACGGCATTCCGGACCTTGTGGAAGCAGGTGGTGTAGATACTAATGGTGACGGTATTGTTGATAATTTAACCGATACTGACGGCGACGGACTGGCAAACACCTACGATACCGATAACGGTGGTAATAATATCGCCAATCTTGATTCCGATGGTGATGGAATAAAGAATTTCTTAGACCTGGATAGTGATAATGACGGTATTCCTGATTTGGTTGAAGCAGGTGGTGCAGACAGCAACGGAGATGGCATGATGGATACATTTTCAGATGCCGACGGTGACGGATTTAATGATGCCGTGGATACGGACACCAATAACGACGGAACCATTGACAATGCAGGAAACGAATTACAACTTACCGGCTCCGATACCAATAATGACGGTAAACCCGACTCTTATCCCGAAGGAGATTTTGATGGTGACGGAATACTTGACCAATGGGATGTGGACTCGGATAACGACGGTATTACCGATGTAATTGAGGCCGGAGGAAACGACACCAACGGGGACGGACGCATCGACAGCTTCACCGATACGGATAACGACGGATTATCGGATAATGTAGACGGTAACAATGGAGGAACACCATTGACTATCCCTAATACCGACAACAACGGAAACGCCAATTATCTGGATATAGATTCGGATAACGACGGTATTGCCGATAATATTGAAGCCCAATCCACTGCCGGATACACCGCCCCCTTAGGACTGGATACGGATGGCGACGGACTGGATAACGCATACGACACTGATAATGGAGGAACTGCCGTACCGCTTACCAATACCGACGGTACCGATAATCCTGATTATCTGGACAGCGACTCGGATAATGACGG
>CAYUAN010000195.1:0-2886 GCA_964442545.1 uncultured Prolixibacteraceae bacterium
TTGAACTCACCGGAAAATTCAACATGGGATTTGCAGGTGCCTTTGGTTATAGTTTCGAACTAAGCGATAATTTGGGACTTTTCGGAGAAGTGGAATATGTTGGATTGAACATCCGCGGAAACACCTCGGAATACACAAAATATGAAGTGGACGGTAAAGACCAATTAGCAAACATGGATGTTTATGATAAAAACACCAACTTTGTCGATGAATTGAATTCTTCATCTAACAATCCGGCATATAATTCAAATGTGGACAAAACACAACCTAAAGATGATTTAAGAAGCACTTCAGGTTACTCTTCAGTTCGCATTAATATAGGAATTACATTCAGCTTCTAAACAGACTCATTATAAACATAATAATAAAAAAACCGAAAGCAATTGCTTTCGGTTTTTTTGTGCTTGATACTTTCCGGAAGAGTGTTTTTATTTATTTTATATTTGTAAAAACAAACAGGAAACAAAAACAAATTATTATGCGAAAGGCTTTACTTCTTACATTTATCATCTTTACAAGCGGAATACTCAATGCCCAAGTTTATTTAGGCCTCGGAATGGGCTATGCTTTAGGTTCGGGGAAACGAGTCAATGGCTTTGAAATAAAAGGAAATGTTGTCGAAAATATTTATGGTTCCTACGGTAAAGGCGTTGTGCCGAACCTGAAATTAGGATTGATGTTTAATGACCATTTGGGCGTAGAGCTAAATGCCAGCTTTTTGATTGGTGCCTCACAAACCAAACTTGATTCGGACACTTCATTTATTGAAGCAAAAGCCACCGGTTTACGACTAATACCTCAACTGGTTTACCGTATTGACGGCGGTTTATACGGGCGAATCGGATTTATTCTGCCCCTCTTCGGGCAAACTATTGTAAGCGAAACCACCGACCTTAGCCCGACAATGAAGTTGGAAACGGAAATGCAAAACAAGGGTTCATTCTCCGTTGGGTTTGCCGGAGCTATCGGCTATATATTCTCCATTTCCGATAATATGAATTTGTATATCGAAGCGCAGTATATCGGGCTTGCTATTCGCAGCGGTTCTGCGGAATATACCGAATACAAAATTAACGGGGAAGATAAGCTGTCCACACTATCGACAGGGCAAAGGGAATTTGAATATTATGATAAAGTGGACAACAGTACCGACAACACTTTGCTCAACCCAAATTGGGACAAAGATGAGCCGACTATTCAATTACGTCAGAATGCTCCATTTTCTGCACTGGAGGTTAATGTCGGCATCACATTCAGAATTTAATTAAGAAAAAAAGAAGATTACAAACATAATTCCTACATCACAAAACAAAAAGTCGCGATCAAAAGCGACTTTTATTCATTAACATTTTAATAACAAAAAAAACATGGACAACATTATAAAAATAGCAGCACCGACAAACGACCGGAAGACGCTGGCCGAACGCAGCGGACGTGCAGCAGAATTCGCGGTTTTCAGTATCGAAAACGGAACAATCAAGAATGTGGAATTTCGTAAAAACGAACATGAACATCACCATCATCACGGGCACGGACACGGGGATCATGAGCATGCCCACGGACATGCCGATATTGTTGAAGCACTAAATGACTGCGCCGCGGTGGTGGGACGTAAGTTCGGACCGCATTTCGCCTCCGATTTTCATCAAGCGGGAATCAGAATGATGCTCAGTCGGGAAACAGCTTTAGAGGAGGCGGTACTTTCCGCATGGAAAAAATTAAATAACTAAAAAGCGGTTTTATCGCCGATCATTAGCGGCACAAAATTCATAAACTATGGAAAATTTCATCATTGACAATCCGGTTAAAATTCATTTTGGTTTAAATGTACTCCGTGATTTGCCTGAAAGTCTCGCGAAATACGGCAAGCGTGTATTATTGGTTTATGGAAAAGGCTCCATAAAAAAAAGCGGACTGTATGATGAAATAGTGGCCTTGCTGAAAGATTTTGAAGTATTTGAATACAGCGGTATTAAATCCAATCCGGTGATTGAGGATGTGGATGCGGCCGCCCGGTTGGGCAGGGAAAATAATGTGGATATCATCCTTGCTGTTGGCGGGGGAAGCGTTATTGACTCGGCGAAAGTGATTGCCGCGACCATTCCTGTAAATCATAGCGGTTGGGAATTTATGAGCGGAAAGGCCGCGCCCGAAAAAGCTATTCCGATGATAGACGTGCTGACCCTGGCGGCAACAGGGTCCGAAAGCAATATGTTTGCCGTTATTCAGAACCACGAAACCAATAAAAAAACCGGTTGGGGACATCCTTTGGTTTTCCCTAAGGAATCATTCCTTGACCCGCAATTAACTTATACGGTTCCGGCCGATTATACCGCTTTCGGGATTATTGATTTGGTAATTCATGCCTTGGAATCCTATTTCGGTTACGGAAATGCTCCCTTGGCCGACCGCGTGGTTTATTCCATTATTGAAGAAGCCATGGATATCGGGCTGCCGGTTTTAAACAATCCGGAAAATTACCAATTGCGGGCCCGCGTGATGTATGCGGCACTTCTGGCTTTGAATGGTACTACGTCGCACGGACGCGCCTATGCCGACTGGGGTGTGCATGCCATCGGGCATGAATTATCCCTGCTTTATGATTTACCCCACGGACTCACGCTGGCTATCGCCTTTCCGGCCTGGCTGCGCTTGCAGGCCGACCGTATTCCCGAACGCATTATTGAATTGGGCACAGCTATCTTTGGCGATAAAAACGTAAAAGATACCATTATGGGATTTGAAAATTTCTTTGTTGAACTGGGTAGTCCCATTCGTTTATCGCAACTTGGTTTTGAAGAAAAACAAAAGACCGAGTTGGTTGCGCAAATGAAGAAAAACAGTGTTAGCGGTTACAACCACAAACTGGGCGAAAGTGACTATGAA
>CAYUAN010000196.1:0-6241 GCA_964442545.1 uncultured Prolixibacteraceae bacterium
GAAGTTGGAAGACGGAAGACGGAAGTTGGTGCCTCGACAAGCTCGACGACCGTGAAGATAGAAGCTGGAAGTTTGATTTTTTAGTTAGGGAAATTGTTTAACCTAAAATATGTCAATTATGAGTAAGTTTAAATTTGAAAAGTTGATAATCTGGCAAAAGGCAATGGATTTTGGCGAGGATATCAACGACATGGCTTTAACATTCCCTGATTATGAGAAATTTAATTTGTCTTCACAAATTCGCCGGGCAGCAGATTCGATTGCATTAAATATCTCGGAAGGTTCGATTGGACAATCCGGTCCTGAACAAAAGAAATTTATGGGTTATTCCATTCGTTCATTGGCTGAAGTGGTAAGCTGTTTGCATAAAGCTAAAAGACGAAATTATATTTCGCAAAATGAATTTGATAAGCATTACGAATACTCGTTTAATTTAATGAATATGATGGTTTCGTTCAAAAGTAAAATTTATTAAGCACAGGCCTTTGAACTCCCGGCTTCAAGCTTCGGACTCCCAGCTTCAAGCTTCGGACTTCAAGCCCAAAACCATTAAAATAATTACAACAATGACCAAAAACAATATAAAGCCCAACAAGCTGCAGCTATATAATACGCTGTCGCGCAGAAAAGAAAATTTTGAACCATTAAGTCCGCCGCATGTGGGTATGTACGTTTGCGGGCCGACGGTTTACGGCGAGGCGCATTTGGGCCATGCCCGCCCGGCGATTGCCTTCGATTTGGTTTTTCGCTATTTGAAACATCTGGGTTATAAGGTGCGCTATGTGCGCAATATCACCGATGTGGGCCATTTGGAAAATGATGCCGATACGGGTGAGGATAAAATCGCGAAAAAGGCCCGGCTGGAAGAGTTGGAGCCGATGGAAATAGCGCAATATTACAGCGACCGCTATCATGATGATATGGATGCGCTGAATGTGCAACGGCCGAGTATCGAGCCTCGTGCCAGCGGACATATCATCGAGCAGATGGAGATGGTGCAGAAGATTTTGGAGAACGGTTACGCCTACGAATCACATGGTTCGGTTTATTTCGATGTGCGTAAGTATAACGAGAAGCATCATTACGGTATTCTCTCGGGGCGGAATATTGACGAGACGCTGAGCAATACCCGCGAGTTGGACGGACAGGAGGAGAAACGCGACCAGGTGGATTTTGCCATCTGGAAAAACGCGGCTCCCGAGCATATTATGCGCTGGAACTCGCCATGGGGAAGTGGTTTCCCGGGTTGGCATATGGAATGCTCGGCCATGAGCACCAAATATCTGGGAGAGAAATTTGATATTCACGGCGGAGGAATGGATTTGCGCTTTCCGCACCATGAGTCGGAGATAGCCCAAAGCGTGGCAGCCAACGGCGACAGCCCGGTGAAATACTGGATGCATAATAATATGGTTACCATCAACGGGCAGAAGATGGGAAAATCGCTGGGGAATTTTATTACCCTGCGCGAGTTTTTCTCGGGCAATCACCAATTGCTGGAACGTGCCTATAAGCCGATGACCATCCGCTTTTTTATTCTTCAGGCGCATTACCGCTCTACGGTTGACTTTTCGAATGAGGCCCTGCAGGCCGCCGAAAAGGGATTCGACAAGCTGATGGCCGCGATGGACACCTTGCAAAAGTTAAACGTTTCGGATAAATCAACGGTGGATGTCAAGGCGTTGCAGGAAAAATGCTATGCCGCCATGGATGATGATTTTAACAGCCCCGTGCTGATTGCGCATCTGTTTGAAGGCGTGAAAATGATTAATTCCATTGCCGCCGGGAAAGAGCAAATCAGCGCGGAGGATTTGGACTTGCTGAAAGAAGTTTTTGCCACTTTTGTTACGGATATCCTCGGCCTGAAAAAAGGCGATGCCTGTGATTCGGACGGAAACGACATCAGTACCGATTTAATTGAGATATTACTGAAACTGCGACTGGAGGCTAAGTTGAATAAAGACTGGGCTTTGGCGGATAAAATCCGTAATCAGTTGACCGAAATGGGGATTCTGATAAAGGATACCAAGGACGGCTACAGCTGGGAGTTTATGAAATAAGAATGTGATGATACAACGAACATTGAAACTGACGGGCATCATGCTCCTGTTAATCTTTATTGCCGCTTGCGGTAATGAGCCGCCTAAACCGGCACCCAAACCCAAAGCCCCGAAAAAGGAAGTGAAGGTGCCCGAATTTAATGCCGATTCGGCCTATGCTTTTGTAAAGGCGCAGGTGGATTTTGGTCCGCGCGTACCCAATTCAAAAGCCCATAAAGCTTGTGCTTCCTATCTGGTTGCCAAAATGCAATCGTATGGTGCGGAGGTGCTGGAGCAGAAATTCAAAGCACGTGCCTTTGACGGAAAAGTATTGGACGGAAATAATATTATCGCTTCTTTTAATCCGAAAGCCCAAAAGCGGGTAATTCTATGTGCACACTGGGACAGCCGACCCTTTGCCGACAATGATCCCGACCCGGAAAATCACCATAAGCCCATCGACGGAGCCAATGACGGCGCCAGCGGAGTGGGTATTCTGATGGAGATTGCGCGTCAGATTCAGGCTCAGCCCATGGATATCGGGATTGATATTATTTTCTTTGATTTGGAAGATTACGGACAGCCTGTAAACAGCGGCTATCCCGATAAAGAGGATAGCTGGTGTCTGGGTTCGCAATATTGGTCGAAAATGCCCGATCCCAACGGTGGCCGGGCCCAATATGGTATTTTGCTGGATATGGTGGGCGCAGCAGATGCGCGTTTTACCAAGGAGTATTTTTCGGTGAAATATGCCAGCGGAATCGTGGAGAAAGTGTGGAATAAGGCTGCGCAGCTGGGTTATAGCGATGTGTTTCTGAACCGCGAGGCCGGAGCCGTTACCGACGACCATGTGTACATGAATGAAATCGCCCGCATACCGACGATTGATATCATCCACCATGTCGAAGGGGCCCACTCAGGATTTTTCCCGCATTGGCACACCCTGAACGATAATATGGACGCGATTGATGCCACCACGCTGAATATTGTGGGGCGGGTTTTATTGCATGTGATTTATAACGAATAGGAGGAAACTCCGTTTAGCGGATTTTTATCTTGACCGTTTCATTATCGTAATTCAGCCAATATTCGCCTTTGGGAAGCTCGCGTACATCCACATAGCGCTCCGTGCCCTTCTTAACCAAATTACCATTCAGATCATATAATTCATAATCTGTTTCGGCTGAAAAAGTGATATCATCTTTAATTTTGGTGGATTCCAGAGACACCTTGTTAATGCGTGGAACAAAGCGTAATTCCTTGGAAATAACCTGCTGCCCTTGCAAGTCGGTGGTCTTTAGGCGGATTAGATTTGTTCCGGAATGAAGATTCACATCATACTGATATAAATTGTTTTTAACGGTATCCAAGGGATCCACTTCGCCAATCACGCGCCACTCATTCCAGCGGTATTCTTCGATAACGATGGGATAGTCGCTCGGGTTCCCGTTAATGCGCCACTGAAGTTTCCCTTTGTACATCTTCGGGCGCGAGAAACGGAATTTTAAATTTCCTTTCAGAGCTTCCGGATTTACAATGGATGGTTCATAACCTTCTGTATATATGATTTTTATATTTACGGGCTCTTCTTCTTTAAGCTCGAGTTGTGACAGGTCAACCTCAATTCCGTTGGTGGCTAAATCACCTTGAATAGTATCATTATTAACCGTTATTTCCGTAATGCTATAGCCGCTATCTGTTTCAGGATTGTAAATAAAAAGGTTGGTATTATAATATTTTCCTTCCTGGTACAGCGTATCGGTTTGAGCAGTGGTCGATAGCCATATAAATATAAATGCTATGCTTAATAGCGTTTTATGCATTATTTTCTTAAAATTATTGTTTTAGAATCTTGTGCACCTCATTCGAGGAGTCGGTTTTAATACGAATTAAATAAGATCCTGTTACAAAATTTGACAAATTTATTTGTATTTCTAAAGTGCCTCTGTCATAAGAGAATTCTTCTATAATTCTTCCCTGAATGTCCATAATGCTGATTTGCTCGATTTGTGCATGGGCTGATTGAATATTCAGTGTGTTTTTTGCCGGATTAGGAAAAACACTGATTTGATATTCCTGAGCAGGAAAACTACTGATGCCCAGATTGTTTGATGATACTTTATAAAGGCATAAAATATGTCTGTCCGGATCGAACTTTATGGAATCGGGCATCATCGATTTTGTGGAAAGTTGAAACACTTGTCCGTTGGACGTGTTGGACAGGATATAAGTTGTATCCGTCCCGTCCGGAAAATAAACCTTGAACGGCAAGGGCATTTCGAAAAAGCTGACTGAATTGTGCGAAGGAGTTTGATTTACGGTAATTTCCAACAAGTTGTTGGACTTTTGTTCGTAGCGGAAAGTGTAAAACGGATAGCCTTGTCCGTAGTACCAGTCATTGAAAAATTCGTTCAGGGAAATTCCGGTATTGCCTTCCAGATGCGCCTTTAAATCGGAAGTATGGGCATAGCCGAATGTCAGATTCGGATCCAATAAATAGTTGCGTATTCCGGCAAAAAAAGCGGAGTCGCCCAAAACCCAACGCAGCATATGCAGCACATAGGCACCTTTGTTATAACTCAAACGCCCATCGAAAATACGGCCGACGCTGGTGGTGTCATCGCAATAAACAGAACCGCCCGGGTCGGATGTTACGCTGTTGATTATTTGTGCTTTCCAGTTTTCCCAATACGGAAGGTTGGGAGCTGCTTCGTAGGTCAGGCCTGTCAGATAGGTGGCAAAACCTTCGTTCAGCCAGATGTCGTGCCAGCTGCCGCAGGTAACCATATCGCCAAACCACTGATGGGCCAACTCGTGTGCGATGAGCGCATGACTAAATCCTCCCATAAAGCTCATGGTTTGGTGTTCCATGCCACCGCCCCAGCCAAATTGCGCGTGTCCGTATTTTTCATCGGCATAAGGATAGTCGATAAACAGTTGGCTGTACAGCTGCATGCTTTGAATTACGCTGGGAGTTTTTGACTTGGCGTAGGTTGAATCCTCAGGGAAAACATAATTTAAGACCTCAACCGTGGCATTCGTCAGTGCAACGTAATCGGAATAAGCTATATAATTTGTTACGGCAATGGCGACCAAATAGGTGGCAATCGGATAACGATGCTTCCAATGAAATGTAAGATTCTGTCCACTGGTATCAATGCCAACTAAAATGCCGTTTGAAGCGGCACGGTTTCCTGCAGGGCAAGTTACAAATACATCTATGGAATCAATCTTGTCGCTGAGGTCATTTTTCGAAGGCCACCACTCATGAGCGCCATAAGGTTCCGAAAGTGTCCATATTATCGGACTGCCGTTATGCGTACTTTGCTCAAAAGAGCCAAAACCGGATGCTGAAGGTGCTCCGTGGTAATAAATACTGACCGAATCAATTGTGCCGGAGGCGATAACCGCAGGAAAATAAATATTTAAAAGCATATTAATCGAATCGGCATGACTAATTGCATTGCCATGATAGATTACCGAGTCCACAATAAGCGCGGCGTCTTTCTCAAAATTTATCTTGTTCAGGTCGCTCAGGCATTTGAAATAGGGCGTAATCACTCCGGAAATATATTTTACCGATGGATTAATATTCCAATGCATACGGGTATAAACAATATCGATATTTTGCCCGGCATAAGTATTGCTTCCTTTGAAAATTTTCTGCAAACTATGCTGCTTTGCGTGTGCACAGGCGTCTATGGCCGTATGATGATTAATGTCGTAAATAATTTCAGGATCTACTTGTTGGGAATAGGCTGTTTGTATTGATAAAATCAATAAAGTAAGCAGTCCCAATGTGCGAATTTTTTTCATGATAATTTCATTTAGGCATACAAACCTAATAAAACATTTGCTTGTTTCGACATATCCGGTGCAAAACAAATAAAATACTTTTAGTTTAATACAGGAAAAGTTTTAAAGGATGTTAACATCACAAAACTAACCCGGTTAAAATTACATGGCCATATGAGCAATAAAGGCAATGCAGTTTGCAGTTGTAAAGGTAAGCAAGAAATTAAATAATGCACCATTTAAATCGAAAAAATAATAACACTTCCCGGCAATGCGTTCCCGCTACGCTGCGGATGGGAAATTTATACGGAAGGCGAGGTGTTTTCACGGATAAAAAACACGGTATTCAAGGCTTAATTTAATTGGTATTTGTCTTATCTTAGCCCTGTCATTGAAACAAACTAAAC
>CAYUAN010000197.1:0-5010 GCA_964442545.1 uncultured Prolixibacteraceae bacterium
TGATAGCGGCGCGGGCCCTGGCTCTGTGCCCGGAGCCCCGTAGATATTAAAACCGCCAGAATCATTAAAAGTAAGCTCTTTCCCATGCTTATCAAATTTGCGGGCAAAAGTACGATTTTAGCCGGAACCGGTTTTAATAGCCATTAAATCTACACCCTTTTTATACCCGCTCTAAAGATCGCTAAAAAGATAAAAACTATCTTTGCAGCTAAATACAATTCGACAATATGCGTTACATAAAAGCTTTCTTAAAATATATATTCATAATCCTGTTTATTCTCTTTTCCCTGCCCTTTATCATTAGCCCTGTATATGATTTTCCGGAGCCTGGGGCCTTTCACGGGGATAAAATCTGGAATCCCTACCAAGACATGGACAGCAATAACTGGCGAAAGGGAAATTTTCAGATTCAGGCATTGGCCTGGGGAGGAATTACCGACGGCAGCAATAATCCGACCGACTCGGTTTTTGCTTTATACCAACGTCTGGGTTATGATGTGATCGGTATTTCCGATTATCAGAAAATCAATAAATGGTATGCCGGCAATCCGGATTATATTCCCATTTACGAGCACGGTTTCAACGCGCGAAAAACCCATCAGGTAAGCATCGGTGCCGATAAGGTCATCTGGCTGGATTTTCCGCTGTATCAAACCACGAGCAATAAGCAGTTTATCATCAATATTTTGCGCCCGCATACGGAGATTCTTGCTTTGGTGCATCCCGATTTTTTCTGGGAGGGCTATTCCAAAGAAGATTTGCGGCTGCTGGCCAATTACGATTTAATCGAAGCGCTAAATCATCAACGCTTTTCCATCGGGCATTGGGATGCCGCCCTCTCGGCCGGAAAAGCCAAATACATTTTGGCCGACGACGACGCCCATGATATCCGCAATCCCTTTTTGGTGGGCGTGGTATCCACTTATATTAACGCCCCGACCAATCATCGCGAAGATATTATCGCGGCGATGAAAGCAGGAAAGACATACGGCTTTGTGCCGTACACGCCAGATAACGAAACTTACGCAAAAAAGGCTGTGCGGGCACAGAATCTGCCGCTGCTGAAAGAGGCCCGTTTGGACGGCAAACGCTTTTATGTGCGGGCGGACGGCAAGCCGAAAAGCATCAGTTTTATCGGCCAGGACGGCGTGCTAAAAAAGGAGGTGATGGATACCAATGCCGCCTGGTACGACTTTAAGGATGAGGATACTTATATACGCACCAAGATTGATTACGGCCGTGCAGAGTTTATGTTGCTGAACCCTATTTTCCGTTATAGCGGCGACGATCCGCTCTATGAGGAATTGCCGGTGATCAACTGGTGGAAAACCATTTTGTTCCGTGGTGCCTATCTGCTGTTTTTTATTTTTGTATTACGCTTTTTGTTTCGTAAAAAATAATTATGTCGCCCGAAGAAAATATCCGTAGTGATTATTTCAATTACCGTAGAGCACTGTTGTGGGTAATCCTTATTTCACTGGCTGTGCGGGCCTTTTTGGCGGCAAGCTTCCAATTGGGGAATGACGAAGTATATTATTGGTTGCTGGCGGCAAATCCGGCACCGACCTATTTCGATCACCCGCCCGTGTTTGCCTGGTTTATCAATATCTTTTCAGCGGGTTTGTTTTTTGATTCCGAATTGTTTGTGCGCCTTTCGTCTGTTGTGGTTTTCACCTTCAACACCTGGCTGGTTTTTCGCATCGGAACATTCCTGAAAAACGAGCGCAGCGGTTTTGTCGCGGCATTGCTGTATCAAAGCAGTATCTATACTTTTGTGATTACGGGAATTATGATATTACCCGATACGCCTCTGAGTTTGTTTTGGCTGCTGAGCTTATACTTTTTTCTGCGGGCCTTGCGCAATCCACATCCCGGAAGCAAGGAACATAAATATATGCTGTGGGCAGGACTGGTAACGGGCCTGGCCATTATTTCGAAATACCACGCCCTGCTGCTATGGGCCGGTGCAGGCGGATTTATTTTGTTTCACCGGCGTGTTTGGTTTCGCAAGCCACAGCTTTATATCGCCGGGCTGATTAGCGCTCTAATCATTGCGCCTGTGCTGCTGGCCGGGAATGAAAATGTCAGTTTCCAGACTGATCGTGTGGCATTGTTTGGCGAGCTGAAGCCCTTGTTTTTGATGCGGGAGTTTTTCGGGCAATTGGTATATAATAATCCCATCAATGTGCTGCTTGCTTTTGTGGCATTGTTTAGTTTTCGTAAACGAAACTTTCTGCCCGGGCAGGATTACCTGTTTTTGTTGTGGTTCGGCTTACCGGCTCTGATTATATTTCTGTTTTTCTCGTTTTTCAGTGCCACCTTACCGCATTGGTCGGCCCCGGGATATTACGCGATGATGTTTCTGGCAGCCGCCTGTATCGCGGATAAAAAACCGAAGACCGTACCCATCCCCAATCGTGTGGCCATGGGGCTGGTGGCTATCGGATTGCTCTTGGCTTACGGGCAAATAAACTATGGTTTTTTGGACGACCATGACCGCCCTGCCGGAGTAGAAGAGTTGGGAAAAGATGATGTAACGCTGGATTTATTCGGCTGGGACCAAATCGGGGCGGGATTTGTGCAAAAGTCATTGCCAAAACATCCGGAGGCAAAGACCATCATTGCGCATAAATGGTATAATGCCGCCCATCTGGATTATTATTTGCTGCGTCCGCTAAATAAAAAAGCCGGTAGTAATTCCATGAAGTTAATCGCCCTCGGCTCACCATTGGATATTCACGAGTATCTGCGGATAAATAAAGAGCGGGGCGGAATAAAAAAGGGTGATAATGCCTGGTACCTGGCTATTAGCCGTAGTTTCTACGATCCGCGGAAATTGTATCAAAAGGACTTCAGGCGAATAAGCCCTGTGGATACCTTGCAGGTACTTCGTGCCGGAAATACGGTGGAATATGTGGTGGTTTTTTATCTGGAAGATTGGAAGGGTGAAATCCCCGTGGAGTAGCAGAAAATCTCTGTGCAACTCTGTGCCTTCTTCGTGCCCTTTGTGCAATAGCCCCTTAATTTTCCTTAATTTCTTAATGTTAAGACTGCCCGAAAAAGTTCCACAGTGGAACACAGTGTTGTACACAGAGTAACGCAGTGAAACAATCCAAACTTATATGCTCTTATATGCCTTATATGGTTCTTAAAAATCTCTGTGCAACTCTGTGCCTTCTTCGTGCCCTTTGTGCAATAGTCACATAATGAATTTCTTTATGTTCAAAAAAAAGCCCCCGAAAACGGAGGCCTGATAGTGTATTTTATGTGGCATTGTTTAAATCGAAACAATATCTTTTTCTTTTTCTTCGAAGAGTTTCTCCGCTTTTTTATAATAGTCATGTGTCAGGTCGTCAATCTTACCAATCAGGCGCTTGGTTTCATCTTCCGAAAGTCCGTCCTTTTCCAATTGCTTGGCCTCATCAATGGCTTGCCGGCGGGCATTACGGATGCTGATTTTGGCTTCCTCCTCTTCGGATTTGGCTTTTTTTACCAGGCCCAAACGACGCTCCTCAGTCAGCACCGGAACATTAATACGGATAATCGTTCCGTCGTTTTGCGGATTAAATCCCAGGTTGGAGTTGATAATTTCCTTCTCGATTAAGGCCAAATTGGCTTTATCCCAGGGCTGAATCATCAATGTGCGCGGGTCGGGCGTGGAAATATTCGCCACCTGGTTCAGCGGCATGTGGGTTCCGTAGTTCTCAATGGCAATTCCGTCCAGCATGGAGGGATTTGCCTTTCCGGCACGGATTTTCTTCAGTTCACGTTCCAAATGTTCGATAGCGGCATTCATACCTTCTTCCGCCATTTCCATTACCATTTCAGCTTCTTCAGTCATAGGGCTTATTCTTTAGGTTTTCGTTGCAACAAATTTACAATTTCATTTCAATATTTCACAGAATATTTTTTCGAAGAAAATATTCTACAAAAAATCTATTCTGTTTCCCGGTTTAAGATATTTATAATTTTCTCCGTATCCAAATCCATCATACAGCGGAAATGCTCTTTGGGGCATTGCTCAAATCCTATTTTGCTGCAAGGACGACAGCTTAAATCCTTTATTTCGAAAATATGATTGCGCTTTTCGCTTCCCTTGGGCATATAGGCGTACATGCCGAATTCGGGAATGGTGTTGCCCCAAAGCGAAAGAATTTCTTTATTGAAAGCGCTGGCAATATGCATCATGCCTGTATCGGAGGTAATTACTTTTTCGCATTGCTCAATCAGGGCGGAAGATTCGTTTAAGCTCAAGCGTCCACAGGTGTTCAGTACTTTGTCCCCCAAAACTTTGACGATTTCGGCGGATTTTTCCCGGTCGTCGGGGCCTCCCAGCAATACCAACGGCAAACGGCTTCCCCGGGCAATGGCAATCAGCTTTTCCAAAGGAATTTGTTTGGTATAATGCGCACCGCCCACCACCATGGCGTGATAGCCTGCCTTGAAGTGCCCGGGTAAACGGCTAACGGCTTTCCGGTCTTCATCCCCGATGAAATAATCCAGCCCCTTTCCGTCATTTTTCGCTCCCAGTGCCTCCACCGTTTGCATATAACGATCAACCACATGCAATCTGGGCAGCCTGTCATATTTAAAGCGAACCCGCAGCCATTTTCGGTAATTGAGCTTGTGAAAACTACGGCTTTCCACACCCAACATCAGCTTTAGCCGGCGGCTGCGTAAATTATTGTGCAGGTCCACAAGCAGAGTGTAGTTTTCGGCTTTAAGAGCCGCCTTAATTTCCGTGATTTCTTTTTCGAAAGTGTATAGTTTATGGATGTAGGGATTATTTTTTAGGGTGTCGGCATAGCGCGCTTTGGTGATAAAATGAATTTGCGGCGCGGGTTTCAACTGATATAGGGCCCGTATTACCGGTGTAGTCAATACGATATCACCAATGGAACTAAAACGAACAATCAAAATTTTATCCATAAACCAAAAATAAAGAGAGCTTGTCTTACATCGCTTAACTACAATAATAGCTATGAAATTACTTTGTCAAATTAGTGAAGC
>CAYUAN010000198.1:0-7269 GCA_964442545.1 uncultured Prolixibacteraceae bacterium
GAGCAACTGGACCAAAAGGTGCTGATGGTGATACTGGTCCTACAGGACCAACCGGAGCAACCGGTGATACAGGTCCTGCCGGACCTACAGGTGCTACTGGAGCAACCGGTGATACTGGCCCTGCCGGTCCTACGGGCGCTACTGGAGCAACTGGACCAAAAGGTGCTGATGGTGATACTGGTCCTACAGGACCAACCGGAGCAACCGGTGATACAGGTCCTGCCGGTCCTACAGGTGCTACTGGAGCGACAGGACCAACCGGTGATACAGGACCAACCGGTGATACAGGACCAGCCGGTCCTACGGGAGCTACTGGAGATACCGGACCTACTGGACCAAAAGGGGCTGATGGGGATACCGGGCCTACTGGACCAACTGGTGCAACCGGTGATACCGGACCGACAGGTGCTACTGGCCCCACAGGACCTACACCTACAGAAATATCAGATTCAATTGTAGCGATAGATCATGATGCCTATGGAAATGTCTATATTGACTTTAATTCAGATCCAACGCTTACCGGAAGTACTGCAGCATTTCTTGTTGGAGGAAATAATTCTGTAACAGATCTTAGTATTGGAACCAAAAATGCTAATGGATTAAAAGTAATTACTAATAATACAGAACATTTGAGGGTATTGTCTTCCGGTGAAATAGGAATTCAAACGACTTCACCTAATTCAGGCTTGGAAGTAAATACTTCAATGGCTGTTGCTATTAAAACAGTAAATGTAGATTATACAGCAACTAGTTCTGATAATGTGATATTAGCTACTACCGGACTTACTGTTTCACTTCCGACAGCCAGTGGCATTACCGGTCGTGTATACACTATTAAAAATATTTCTTCAAGTAGTGTAATTCGTATTGAAGCAAAAGCCGGTGAATTAATTGATGGAAATACTTTTGTAAATCTTAATACGGCTAATGAATATATCAAAATTATTTCTGACGGATCAAACTGGTATATTATTGGAGGTCAATAATGCCTGATTAGTAAACTAATCAAAAAAGGCTGTTTTAGTAAAACAGCCTTTTTTTTTATAAATTTAGATGGAATCCAAGAATCTACTAAGCTTATTCGTCAATACTTTATGACTATAATGGGTTTGAGCCTTAATCTGAGCGTTTTGGGCAATCCGATCAAACAAATCTTTATCCATAACCAAATGCCTCAAATGATTTGAAAATTCAGTAGCAGTATCAGCTAGTAGAATGTCATATCCGTTCTCCGCGTTGATTCCTTCAACACCAATACCGGTACTCACTATAGCTTTTCCCAGCATCATTCCTTCAATAATCTTTATGCGCATACCGCTACCCGAAAACAGCGGCACGACCATAATTGCTTTGGACATTATAAAGTCCGCGGCATCCGTAATTTCTCCAAGGAACACTACATTGGTATATTTTGAAGCATCCAACCATGAGGCATCTCCCCTACCTGCAATATAGAATTTTAGTTCCGGAAATTCTTTGCTGATTGTATTCCACACATTATCCAAAAACCAAGTCAAGCCTTCGCGGTTGGGTAACCAATCAAGCGCTCCGATATGAAAGACCGACGGATATTCCAGAGCGGAATTATCAACGGCATCAGTCATTTTGTGCACATCAGGTCCGGAGGGAATAACCTCAATAGGGATGGTACAGCCCAGATTTTGATATATTTTCTTGTCATTTTCGGTAATGGCACATATCGCATCAAAACTGTTTAAGCACTGTTGCTCTTCCCGCTTAAAACGTTTGGCTAAAATCTTCAAATATTGTTTTCTCAGAAATGCTCTTTCCTGTTCCGCCATCCGTTCCCAAATCATAAACTCCACATTATGGGCACGCAAAACAACCTTGGCTTTGGAATAAGCACGAATCACCGGCACATAGGACTTCAGGAAAACAGACTCCAATAAGACTATATCGTAATCCGTTTCTTTCAACGAGTCAATAATCAATTGCTCAAAATCCTTGTCTTCAAAACGTGAAAGATTATACGAACGATTTGAAAAGAGAAGGTTTTGCAAAGCCGCAAATATTTTGACCTCCGTATCAATAAATCCAAATTTAATATTGGTTTGCTCACGATACCAAGCGGGCAACGAGTTGATATCGACAAAATGTTTGGGGGTATTCACGGAAATTACCTGTACCTGATGACCAGCCGCAATCAAACCCTGCGTAATATTGTTCATCGCAATACTGCCTCCGTCTTTTGGAGGATAAGGAGGTTTCAGACAAATCTGTACTATTTTCATTGCGAATCGGCTTATTTCTTTTGCTTGTTTTTCTTGAAGGGGTGCAAAAGTTTAGTGAAGAACTTTTGCCAGGCCTCTGTTTCCATCAAGGGGGCATCTGATGTTGCCTTGATGGTAAAGAATATACCCAAAGGTAAAAACGCCATACTTGCCAACCACATTCCAAACCAAGGCTCCATTACAAATTCCTTCACCGATTTCTCGCCGACAATGGATAAAATATGATACAACACAAACATGACAACCGAAATAACCAAAGGCATCCCCAAACCGCCTTTACGAATAATAGCCCCCAAAGGCGCCCCAATAAAAAACAAAATTATACAGGCAAACGAAAGCGTAAACTTTTTGTGCCATTCGATTTTATGCTTCACAATATAAGTATCACGCCCTTCGATATTTGTAACAATAATCGAACTATGATAACTGGCATTACGGATACTTTGCAAGGCACTACTCACAATTTTTCGTTGCATATCTTTTGGGAAATTACTTAAAATATCTGCTTGAAATGCAAGATTGGTATCCAGCATATTTGTATCAATAACCGTCGCGGCAAGTTTTGCCGAGTCCTTTTTCTTTGCGGTAAATAAAGGATTGACCCTTTCCAAATCCGGAATTGTACCTTCATCTTTTTCTTTAGAAGTTTTGTGTGCTACCGTTTTTTGTTTATTCAATAAGGAATCCACGATATTATGCGTCGTATCTTTCGCCTGTTCCCGATCATATAAAGTTAAAAAATTCAAATCGTTTACATTATATTCCTGATACTTTCGAATTACACTGTCGCGAGCCCGGCTCAACGAATCTTCAAAAAACTGTAACTGTTTCAGGTTCAACATCTGATAATTATTCCGGTATAAATCTGAATTCGATTTTTTAAAAGCAAAAGCAGATAAATCAAAGCGTTGAATCTCCTTTTTAAAATAAGTGGTTTGCAGCGCGGTATTCCACTGTTTACGCCAGGTGTAATTCGTTTTCTTATTTATGGGGACATCCTCATCATAATTTACCCCGTCGAAAAGGGTAAAAACCAAGTACCTTTTATCGGCGGTCATTTCCATTCTGCCGTCCTTTGCAATGGTCAGATTGGTATTTCCTTTTCCCTTCAAATGGTTGTAAATAACAATATCATGAATCGTAATTCCGTCCTGGTCCTTCTTCCCAACTTTAATAACATAGTCGCTTATTTCGTTATAAAAAACGCCCTCTTTAATTTGTACCGCAGGTTTTTTATGGCGCACATCTCGCAAAAGTGTCCGGAATTTCAGATTGGCCATGGGCAGTATATTATTGGAAAAATATAAAGCCCCGATACTCACAAAAATGATAAAAATAATCAGGGGCTTCATCACTTTCTGCAGGGATATTCCCGAAGCCTTAATGGCGACCAATTCATAATTTTCACCCAAATTTCCAAAGGTCATCAGCGAGGAAAGCAATACTGCCAAAGGTAATGCCATCGGCACAAAGGTAGCCGAGGCAAAAAACATCAACTCGGCAATAACATACCATTCAAAGCCCTTGCCCACAAAATCGTCCACATATTTCCACAGAAATTGCATCAGCAACACAAAAAGCGATACAAAAAATGTGAGCACAAATGGCCCGATATACGATTTAAGAAGGAAAATATTTAATTTCTTCACTGTCCGATTTTGTTTCAGCAAATATAAGCTAAGCTGTATAATTGGCAATAAAAAAACGTAATTGCGTTAATTATATTATTCTTTGCCACCTCTTAAATAATGTATATTTGCGCACATAAGAGCATTAACCAATGAAATATATTCTAAGTATTTTATTTCTGAGTATAAGTTTTTTTGCCTTTGGACAAAAGGCCGCCCATATTCGATTGGTCAAAGCCGACAATCTAAAACCGGTGGAATACAAAGGGGTTAAGGTTATGCGTTTGAACGGAAATGTGCAGATGAAACATAAAAAAACCATTCTGTACAGCGACAGTGCCTATCTTTATGAAGCGGAAAACAATATGGATGCCTATGGTCATATTTACATAAATGATAACGACTCCATTCATATTTATGGTGATTCTCTGCATTTTAACGGGGATTCCGGCATCGCCGAACTCCATGGCAATGTGATTCTTAAAGACCGTAAAATGACGCTGACCACAGACCACATGATTTATAATGTAAAAACCAAAGTGGCCAATTATTACGGTGGCGGGAAGATCATTAATGAAGATAATGTGCTGGTGAGCGTGTACGGCTATTATTATTCACGGCCACAGAATCTGTTTTTCCAAAAAGAGGTTGTGTTGACCAATCCGCAATATGTGATGGAGTCGGACACCTTAAAATATAATGTGCCCACAAAGATTTCCTATTTCAAAGGCCCTACCTGGATTCGCAGCAAGGAAAACAGCATTTATTGCGAAAACGGTTGGTACGATACCCAAAATGATGTTTCACAATATGATAAGAACGCCGTATTGTATAGCGGAAGTCAAAGTCTGACCGGCGACAGTTTGTATTACGATCGTGTGCGCGGGTTCGGGCAGGGATTCCACAATGTAGTGATGACGGATACCGTGCAAAATGTGATTGTAAAGGGAAATTATGCCGAGTATTTCGAGCGTGGCGGTTCTTCCCTGATTACCGACAGCACCCTGGCCATAATGATTTCCGAAGAAGGTGATTCACTGTTTATGCATTGCGATACGCTGGTTATTACCTTCGACAGTCTTCAAAACGCACAGGAAATGCTGTGCTACCATCATACAAAGTTTTACCGCGACGACTTGCAAGGAATGTGCGATTCGCTGGTTTATCTTTTCGAAGATTCGGTTATACAAATGTATTTTCAACCATTACTCTGGGCCAACGAAAGTCAACTCAGCGGCAAATTTATTCATCTGAGCATGGAAAACGGTGCTATCGACCGCATGTATGTGGACACCAATGCTTTTGTACTTTCGCACGACACATTGGACAATTTCAATCAGGTTTCGGGCAGAAATATGGTTATCTATTTCAGCGATAACTCTGTACATAAGGTGGATGTTACGGGAAATGCGCAAACCGTTTATTTTGTGCGCAATGACGATGGGGAGTTAGTAGGCGTAAATCTGTCTATCTCCAGTGATTTACGGGTAATTTTGGGTAAGAAAGGTATTAAAGACATTATTTATTTGCGACATCCGGACGCCAGTCTGAATCCTAAAGAGAAATTATCACGCCGAGCCTTATTCTTAAAGGGCTTTCATAATTATGAATATCTGCGGCCGCAAAGCAAAATGGATATTTTCCGCTGGGACGGTTAAATATTATTTATACTCCCGAACTTCCGCCTCTCCTTCAAGCACACGCAAACCATTCATTGCCAAAGCCTTCATCTCGTCTTCACCGGGATAGACAAAGATGCGCCCCAAATGCATTATGCGGCGCGTCAGAGCGTCAATAAAGGGTTTTCCGTAGGCAATACCGCCGGTTAATAAGATTCCGTCCACACGACCTTCCAATACTGCCGACATGGCGCCAATCTCTTTAGCCACCTGATAGGCCATTGCATCTTGCAGCATTGCAGCTTTTTCGTCACCATTCTTTGCCGCCAATTCTATTTCATAGGCATCATTGGTGTCAAAATAAGCGGCGTATCCGCCTTGTCCGGTAATCATTTTCTTTACCTCCGCCTTTTCATGTTCACCACTGTAACACAAATCAACCAAAGCTCCAACAGGCAATGTTCCCGAACGCTCGGGCGAAAACGGACCTTCACCGTCCAACGCCTGATTCACGTCCACTACCCTGCCTTTCCGGTGTGCGCCCACACTAATTCCACCACCCATGTGCGCTACAATCAGATTTAAATCTTCATACTCCACATTGTGGGTTTTGGCATGATTACGCGCTATGGCTTTTTGATTCAAAGCATGAAAAATGGATCGGCGCTCAAATTTAGGATGTCCGGAAATCCGTGCGATATCATCTAATTCGTCCACCACCACCGGGTCAACAATATAGGCCTCGGCTCCGCGTAAAGAAGCGGCAATATCATAGGCAATTAATCCACCCAAGTTACTGGCATGTTGTCCCGAAACTCCGGCTTTCAAATCACGAACCAATGCATCATTCACGGCATATACACCTGAAGGAATCGGTTTTACCAAACCTCCGCGCCCCATAACCACAGAAATATCATTTATATCAATTTGCGCATTTTCCAACTCCTGAATAATAATTTCTTTACGAAAATTATACTGGTCGGTAATGCTTTTATACTGGTCCAAATCCGCTGTATCATGCTTGATGTTTTTGATAAATACCTTTTCGGTATTACGATACACCGCAATTTTAGTGGAGGTTGATCCGGGATTTATGGCTAAGATTAATTGGTTCACTTTCTTTATTTAAAATGCGCGGCAAAGGTACAAAACATAGTCTGTTCCGGTCTGTGTTTTAATTAATTTTAACTTGAAATATTTTTAAGAAAGCTGAGTGCTATTTAACAATCTGTTAATAACCGATTTTACTGATAAACCATCGGTTTAAGCTCGCCTTGCAAAATCTTAATAGCATTTTTTGCCAAGGCTTTCATTTCATCCTCGCCGGGATAAACATGCAAAGGAGCCAAACCGCTCACCCGCTCGCTAATGAGATGCACGAAAAAGTTTGAATAAGCCAAGCCGCCCGTAAGCAGAATGGCATCCACTTTCGATTGCAACACCGTGTACATCGCACCGATTTCTTTAGCCACCTGATAAGCCATCGCTTTGAACACCAGTAAAGCTTCTGCATCTCCTTCCCTGGCCCGCTCCTCAATTTTACGGGCATCGTTGGTTTCAAAATAAGCCACCAGCCCACCCTTGCCGGTCACCATTTTACGAATTTCCCTTTCACTATATTTTCCACTGAAACAAAGCGTAATCAGATCTCCAACCGGCAAGGTTCCGGATCGCTCAGGCGAAAAGGGTCCGTCGCCGTCCAGGCCTTGATTTACATCAATTACACGGCCTTGATAATGTGCGCCCACCGTAATGCCTCCGCCCATATGA
>CAYUAN010000199.1:0-3878 GCA_964442545.1 uncultured Prolixibacteraceae bacterium
TCAAATGCCGCTTACGGTTTTATTCCACAATTCGGTATTTGCAATGTATCAGAAATACAATCTGAAAGCAGCATATTCCAATCTACTGAGTACGATATGAAAAAGGTAGCCAGCATTGTATTGAACGACTTCCGGCACGATTCGCGCGTGCTGAAAGAATGCCGTACTTTGATAAATGCGGGCTACGAAATGGCTGTTATTGCGATGTATGCTGACGATTTGCCCTTATCGGAAACGAAAGACGGATTGCAGGTATATCGCGTGCCCATTGCAACTCAAAAGTTGCCGGGAAATATTTTTTTCTCCGCTGTTAAATACATACACCTTCTATGGAAAATGTATCGCATTGCCCGCCGCTACGATATTCTGCATTGTAATGATATTGAAGCCCTGCCTATTGGTGTGTTTACAAAATGGCTGGGCCGTGGCAAAAAAGTAGTCTATGATGCGCATGAATATGAGAGTGAAAAATCGGGAGTAAGCGGTTTCCGCAAAAAACTTTTGTTTTGGTTTGAGCGTTTTTTTATTCGCCATGCCGACCGTGTACTAACCGTGGGAGAGCAGATCGCCCTTGAATACCGGCGTTTATATAATATTGAAAAGCCGGCGGTGGTGATGAATTGTCCTGTTTTGCAGGAACGAAAAACAAACACGAGCCTATTGCGCGAAAAACTGAATATTCCTGCCGAACAGGAACTAATCCTTATTTCGCAAGGCACCTTAACCCCCGACCGGGGAATTAATGAAACTTTGGATGCCTTTATGGAAAGCAACCGCATGGATATGGCACTGGTTTTTATGGGCTACGGTAGTCTGACGGAGAAAATTAAGCAGTTGGCTTCTGAACAGGATAATATTTATTATATGCCGCCCGTCCGGCCTGAAGATGTAGTGGATTATACATCATCGGCAGATGTGGGTTTAACATTTATCGAAAATATTTGTCTGAGTTATTACTATAGTTTGCCCAACAAATTCTTTGAATATATTCATGCAGGGCTGGCAATAATTTCGTGGCCTTCCTACGAGATGAAAAGCATTATTGAAGAAGCAAATGCCGGAATTGTTACGGAAGATTTTAGCAAAGAAGCTATTGTAAAAGTGCTTAAAAGTCTGGATAAGGTAAAAGTGGAACAATATAAAAAGCAATCTTCAAAGTTAAAGTATAAGTTTAGCTGGCAAAAGCAAGAGGCTGTATTAATGGAGGTTTATAAGTATTTATAATTATTTATGAAAACTAAAGTTTGTCATATTTCGACAGTTCATTCGCTTAAAGACGATCGGATCTTTTTTAAGGAATGTCAAAGCTTGATGCGAAATAATTATGATGTATATCTTGTAATCCCGGCCCTTGAAAATCACAGTCTGAACGGAGTTAATATACGGGCTATACCGGAACCGAAAGGCCGTTTGTCGCGCCTGTTTGTTGCGCAATGGAAAGCCTTATCCACCGCATTAAAAACTAAAGCGAATCTGTATCATTTTCATGATCCGGAATTGATGTTTCTGGGAATAATCTTGCGCCTCATGGGAAAGAAAGTGGTTTATGATGTACATGAAGATTTGCCCAAACAGATTTTATATAAACCCTGGATTAAGCCCGCTGTTTTACGAAAACTGCTATCCGGACTTATATACCTTTTCGAGCAATTTTCTTGCTTGTTTTTTCAGGGGATAGTGGCCGTAACGGATGATATTGCCCGCAAGTACAAGCCGGAAAAAACCATAATCCTCAGAAATCTACCTATACTTTCCATAACAGAAAAACCATCTGTTGAACAAGAGTCTAAAACCACGAAAACGATTTTTGTATATGCGGGCGGCCTTACCAGAATCAGAGGAGTAAAAGAGATTTGCCGGGCTGTCGCTCAGGTACATAGCAAAGCGGAATTATGGTTGATTGGCGCTTGGGAAAGTGATGAGTACCGCGAAGAATGTCTGTTAGCAGGTTCTGAATCATATATCAAATATCTGGGTTTTATGCCGATGCCGGAGGTGTACCGTCATATCGGCCAAGCCGATGTGGGTATTGCCATGCTTTATCCTATAAAAAATTATCTTACCAGCCTTCCGGTGAAAGCCTTTGAATATATGGCTCAAGGGAAACCCATATTGATGTCTGATTTTGATTATTGGAAAGAAATATTTGCCGGAACAGCCTTATTTGCTGATGCATATCAAATTAATGAAATTGTCGAAAAAATGCAAATACTCATTGATGATGTACACGTACGAGCGCAACTTGGCCGATACGGACGACAGAGGGTTGAGGAGGAATTAAACTGGGAAAAGGAAGTGGAAAAATTGTTTTCTTTGTATGATAGAATACTGAAGAATGGAGATAAAGAGGATTGACCCCAACATATTGGCAGCCAGGGCATCATCGGTTTTTTTGAGCGAAAAATGGCTGGCAATATATGAGAGCGGGGTAGAAACATACGGTATTTTCGATAAAGGCGGCCGCCTGACGGGCGGTTTTGTTTTATTTCGTCAAAAATTATTCGGTGTTAGTTATTACCGCAATCCGATGTTTATGTCCACCATAAATCTGTTTATTGAAAACAAAGCCCGCAACAAAGCCAAACTTTTAACAGAAAATAAAAAATTAATAAAGGCTGTTTCCGATTTTTTCGACAAGTTGCCTTATTCAATATTATCGGTTTATTTTCCGGAGCAATTTATTGATATGCAGCACTTTTTCTGGAAGGGCTATAAGGTTGTGCCGAACTACACCTATCAAATTGATCTTTCGCAAACAATGGAGCAAATCCGGACGGCATACGCAACAGAGCGGCGCAATGATTTGAAGAAAGCCGAAAAAGATGGTATTGAAGTGCGCCGTAGCCGAGATTTATCCGAAGTAAGCGCGATGGTACGTCATACCTTTAACCGCAAAGAAAAAGATTTTGATTCCGGGCTGGTGGATAAGATTTTGCAACGGTTTGCCGATGAACAAAACAGCTTTGCTTTTGTGGCTTATAAAGATAATCAGGCACTTGCGGCGGCATTTTGCATATTTGATCAAGAAAAGGTGTATTATTTGCTGGGCGGTTATGATAACGGAAACAAACACCAAGGGGCCGGAGCACTTGCCGTGGATGCTGCCATAGCGCATAGCAAGACGTTGGGAATAAAAACTTTTGATTTTGAAGGATCGATGTTGCCGGAAGTAGAACGCTATTTCCGGGGCTTCGGGGGCGATTTGGTCCCGTATTACTCCGTAAATAAGGCTAAATTTCCTTTTAATTTTATATTGAAAATGATAAAGCCCGCACAATTCTAAAGACCATGAAAGTTATTATCTCGCATGATGTGGACCACCTGAAACCATCGGATAATCTGAAAACTTTGATTATTCCGAAAGCGGTTATCCGTGCGGGTATTGAAATGGCTTTAGGAAAAATCAGCCCTAAGGAATTTCGTTTGCGGCTGTTGAATATTGTCAAAAACAAGTGGCAAAATATTGACAGCCTGATGGCTTTCGACCGGAAAAACGGGATTAAAGCCACCTATTTTATTGGGGTAAATAATGGCTTGGGGCTCAATTATTCCTTACAGGATGCCGAATACTGGACACGGAAGATTCTGCGCAGGGGATTTGATGTGGGCGTACACGGAATCGATTTTGACAGTTTGGATGCTGTAAAAAAAGAGTTCGAAACCTTCAAAAGAATATCGGGGCTGGATGAGTTTGGAATCCGGATGCATTATTTGCGCACCGACGAGGCGACCTTTGAATATATGGCGCAGGCGGGCTATCTGTTCGACGCATCAAAATACGTTTCGGATCTCAAACATTCGATGATTGGCCCGATGCACGAGTTTCCCCTGCATATAATGGATGGTTATGAAATAGAAACCAATCGGCAGTGGCAAAC
>CAYUAN010000200.1:0-1772 GCA_964442545.1 uncultured Prolixibacteraceae bacterium
TGTTACACTGTGAAACTGATAGTTGGCTGTTACACAAAGGGTATGAAGAATACACAATTCCCGGATACAACTGATATAAATCAGCAAAAACATGGCCCTGCCGACTGTGCATTAGTTGTATTTTTGGAGCAGGAAACAATAGAAAACTTAGAATTATGGAAGACAAGATTATTTGCCATTGTATGAATGTCTCGGAACACGAGATTGTGGATGCCATTAAAAATAAAGAGGCGCAAACAGTACAGGATATTATGGATATTACAGGCGCCGGAACCGGGTGTGGCTCGTGCATCGATGAGCTGGAGAACATCCTCAAACGGGAACGAAATTAATAGTATGTGCATATTGCACAGATACGAACCGCTTCGGCGGTTTTTTTGTTTACGCAAAGCGCATTTTTGCTATTTTGCAATTGCAAATAAATAAAAGGAAGTAAAGGATTATGGCATTATTAAGCTCTATTGCCAGTTGGTTTTTGCGCAAACGCATGCACGAAATCGAACTGTATAAAAAATATCCGCTTGAAGTTCAAAATGAGTGGCTGCTGCGACTGGTGCATAGCGCCGAAGATACGGATTGGGGAAAGAAATATGCTTTTTCGGAAATCGATAACGCGGCGGAGTTCAGGAAGCGGGTTCCCATAAATACCTATCACGATTTAGAACCTTGGTTTGAGCGTATGCGTGCCGGCGAAGCTAATGTGCTATGGCCCGGGCGTGTTAAGTGGTTTGCCAAATCGTCGGGGACGACCAATACCAAGAGCAAATATATTCCGGTTACGGAAGAAGCATTGCAGGACTGCCACTATAAAGGCGGGAAGGATTTGCTGGCCGTTTATTACGACCGTTTTCCCGAGACGGAATTCCTGAGTGGAAAGACCATCGGCGTGGCGGGCAGCCTGGAGCATGATGCCAATTCGGATGTGTCGGTGGGTGATTTGTCGGCCATTATTATGAGCAATTTGCCCATGTGGGCGCATATTTCCAAAGCCCCGAAGTTGAGCATTGTGATTATGGACGAATGGCAAGAGAAGCTGGAAAAAATTGTAACCCATACACTGGACGAAGATATTCGCGCTATTTCGGGCGTGCCTTCCTGGATGCTGGTGATTCTGCGCCGTGCTCTGGAGGTTAGCGGAAAGAAAACCGTCAAGGAATTATGGCCCAATTTTGAGCTGGTTGTGCATGGCGGGGTAAGTTTTACACCTTACGCCAAACAGTTTGAGGAAATTTGTGGTCCGGATGTGCATTATCAGGAGGTGTATAATGCCTCGGAGGGTTTTATTGCCATGCAAGACGATTTTAGTCGCGACGATATGCTGCTGATGCTCGATTATGGAATCTATTACGAATTTTTGCCCATGGATCAGTTGCATCAAGAGCATCCCCAAGCCATTGGGCTGGAAGAGGTGGAAATCGGGAAGACATACGCTTTAATTATGAGCACTAATGCCGGTTTGTGGCGCTATATGATAGGCGATACGGTGGTGTTTACCTCCACCAAACCTTACCGGATTAAGATAAACGGCCGCACCAAAAGCTTTATCAACGCCGTGGGCGAGGAGTTGATTGTGGAGAATGCCGACCACGCGATTATGCACGCCTGTTCGATGACCAATTCGGTGGTATCGGAATATACGGCGGCCCCGATTTATTTCAGTGAAGGCGAGAAGGCCGGGCATGAGTGGCTGATTGAGTTTGAGCAGGAGCCCGAGGATATGGAGGTGTTTACGGAATTCTTGGATAACGGGCTCAAAAGCGTAAACTCCGATT
>CAYUAN010000201.1:0-3078 GCA_964442545.1 uncultured Prolixibacteraceae bacterium
TCTGTTTTTTAACAGAGGCGGTGATAAGAATGCAAACTATATGAATAATGAGGTTGGCTTATATCTGAATTCCTATACCATCAAAGATTCCGGTTATGTACAATTACCGGTTATTGGTAAAATACAGATTGCAGGATTAACACTTCAAGAGGCGCGGGATACGGTGGAGTCGAGGTTGAAAACATATTTAACTGAGGTGTCGGTGGTCCTTAAATTATCCGGTTTCAAAATCACATTAATTGGGGAGGTAAAGCGCCCCGGGCGTTATACGGCTTATGTCTCCCGCTTAAATATTTTTGAGGCATTGGCTTTGGCCGGGGATATGACCTCCTACGGAAACAGACAAAAGGTAATGATTATTCGTAAGAATAATGGCAAAGAGGATATCATTACCCTGAATTTATTGGATAAAAACATTGTGCAGTCGGAATACTACTTTTTATTGCCCAATGATGTTATTTACGTGGAATCGTTAAATGCCAAAACCTGGGGATTCGAGCAGTTTCCCTATGTGTTGATTCTAAGTACTATTACGACATTTATCGCGCTAATGTCTTTAATTAGAACCATTTAATTTTTATATAGTGGAAGAGAGAACAGATTTTAATAATAATTTCCAGGAAGATAGTATCGATATAAAAAAAATAGTTTTCATGGTCCTGGGCTATTGGAAACTGTTTATTGTCAGCCTGCTGGTTACCGTTACGGTTGCTTATTTTTTTAATACCTACGCCGATCCGGATTACGAAGCACAATCAAAAGTGTTAATCATGACGGATAATCAGGATATTAATCCCTTTGATCCGGGTTCCATGTTTAAGCAACCGGTAAACATTGAAAACGAAATGGCCATCCTGCGGGCTTATGATATTACCCGTCAGGCGATCAAAACCATGGATTGGCAAATTTCTTATTATCGTTACGGGCAGATACGGACCAATCAGATGTTTAAGAATAACCCCTATCATGTGGTTTTGGATACCAATCATCTTCAGGCGGCGGGGGTAAAATTTGATGTGTTTATTATTTCGGATAAGGAATACCGGTTGACCGTGCCTCCTTTGAACAAAATAAATCTTTATGATTACCGCACGGAGGAAAAGACAGATGTGGTGGACAGTTTGCCCGGTGGCCTGGATCAGGTATTTAAGTTTGGGCAAAAAGTGGAGACCAATGTATTTAGCTTTACGCTTTATTTCGACCATTTTTACAAAAATGATAAGGAGTTTTATTTTACGCTGAATGCGTTAGATCAGTTGGCGTCCCGATACAATAAAAGGTTTAAGGTGAAACCCATGCATAATGATGCTACGGTTTTGATTATTTCTATTAAGGATGAAAGTAGTGAGCAGGCGGTAAAACTGGTAAATGCTCTTACGGAAACCTATGTGCAATCCAATCTGGATTTTAAGAATACCAAATCGGAAAATGCCATTGAATTCATCGATCGGCAGTTGGGAAAAGTAACGGACTCCTTAAAGCAATCGGAACTGCGTTTACAGGACTACCGCATGAATAATAATATGCTGAATGTTCAGGATATCAGCTCTAAAACCTTTGAGCAATTATACGACCTGGATCAGCAAAAGGCCATGGCGCAATTGCAGTCGAAATATTTCAACTATTTGCGAAAGTATGTAAAGAAAACCACCTCCGAAAAGCACGGGCTTGTGGCCCCGTCAATTATGAATATCGATGACAAAATGCTGGTAAATCTGGTAAATAAGCTGAATGAGCTTTATGCCAAACGCAATGAAATGGAAGCCACCTCCACGGCAAATAACCCGGCCATGCGTGGTGTTGAACGGCAGATTAAAACCACAGAGCAGGCCTTGTTGGAAAACTTGGAAAATATTGAGGCAGCAGCTAATCTGCAGATGCAAAGTATTGATCGCCAGATTGCCGAGGTGCAGGCGGAGATTAAAAAACTACCCAAAAAAGAGCGCGAGCTGATCGATATTACCCGCCAGTATAAAGTAAATGAACAGATTTACTCTTTCCTTTTGCAACAACGTTTGGAAAGCGGGATTACACGTGCCGGAAATATGTCGGATTATATGATTATTGATAAAGCCCGGCAGGCATCAATGGTATTTCCCAAGAAATCACTGAATTATACCATCGCGATTCTGATTGGGCTCTTGATACCTTTTGGTTTTATTTTCCTCAAGGATTTCCTGAATGATAAAGTGGAAGGGAAAAAAGATATTGAGGCTGTGGTGGATATTCCGATTATCGGTGGAGTGGGCCATTATCCCGAGGAGGGGAATATTGTAGTGCTGAGTAAACCGAAATCGGTAATTGCGGAAACCTTCCGCTCCATGCGGACAAATCTGCAGTTTATTACACCTGATGAAGGCCCGAAAGTATTTTCGGTTACTTCTACCTATAGTGGAGAGGGTAAGACATTTACCTCTATCAATATCGCCTCTATATATTCCATCTCGGAAAAAAAGACGGTGCTCTTGGGCTGCGATTTGCGGAAACCGAAGATTTTTGATGACTTTTTTATCAATAATAATGTGGGAATGACCAGTTTCTTTATCGGCAGGGCAGATCTTGATGATATCATTCAGAAAACCAATTACGAAAACCTGGATATTATCACCGCCGGGCCGGTGCCGCCCAACCCTTCTGAACTTTTGGAAGGCCCCAAAATGGACGACTTACTTGAACGCCTGAAAGAGCGCTACGATGTGATTATTATCGATACCCCGCCAATCGGTTTGGTTACCGATGCAATTTTCCTGATGCGGCGTTCGCATGCTTCTATTTATGTGGTTCGCCAGGGCTATACTACCAAAGCGGCTTTGGAAACCCTTAAGGAACTGGTGAAAAGCGGTGAAGTGAAGAACCTCAGTGTGGTGGTTAATGATATTAAATTTGACCAACGGCGTTATGGCGGTTACGGCTATGGTTACGGCTACGGTTACGGTTACGGCTATGGCTATGGTTATGGATACGGAAATTATTATGCCGAATCGGATGTGCTGCAAAAGAAAAAGCCGTTATGGAAAAGAATTTTAGGAATTTAGGAATATGGACAAGATACAAATGGTTGACCTTAAAGGTCAATAT
>CAYUAN010000202.1:0-5795 GCA_964442545.1 uncultured Prolixibacteraceae bacterium
CCTTTTTTTTTCCAAAAAAACCGCCTTTTTTTTTTTCCGGAATTATTAATTATATTTTTCCGAAAAAAACCGATAGCGCAGCTTCACGCTAAAAATATTAAATCGAACTCAGGTTATTACTACATTTGCAACTCAGGGAAATATTTGGGGCAATGGCAGATTTACAACAAGAATTTTTGGCAAAAAGTGAAGCGAAAGCTTTCGATTTGGAACATCGGAAAATACTGAAATTCAATATATCCAAATATGATACTGCCGTAGCCAAAGGAAAACAGCAATATTCCGACCTGCAATTAGCTAAAGACCGCGCCGCACGAATCAAGCGGATGGTGGTAAACGATCTGCAAACCTATTTAATGGAATTCGAATCGAATTTCCAGAAAAACGGCGGGCAATTGATTTGGGCGAAAACGGCTACCGATGCCATTCGCGAAATCCTCGACATTGCAAAAAAACACCAGGTAAAAAAAGTGGTGAAGTCCAAATCGATGGTTACCGAGGAAATCGAACTTAACAAGCATCTTCAGGCATTCGGTGTGGAATCTGTGGAAACGGATTTAGGCGAATACATTGTACAAATAGCCGGTGAGCGGCCCTACCACATCGTTACCCCTGCCATGCACAAAAGCAAGGAGGATATCGCCAGGCTATATCACGAAAAATTCGACACGCCCGAAGATTACACGCCCGAGCAACTTACCGATTATACCCGCAGCCTGCTGCGCGAAAAATTTATGAAAGCGGATATGGGCATTACGGGTGGAAATTTTCTGATTGCCGATATCGGCGGTGTGGCCATTACCGAAAACGAGGGCAATGCCGCCCTGAGTATGTCCATGCCCAAGGTGCATGTGGCCATTGTGGGATTGGAAAAAATGATTCCTTCTTTCCGCGATTTGGATTTGTTTTGGTCCTTGCTATCCACCTACGGCACCGGTCAAAAAGCAACGGTCTATAATACGATTATTACCGGCCCGCGCCGGGATGATGAAACCGACGGACCGGAGCATTTTTATCTGATACTGTTGGACAACGGGCGGAGTAATTTGCTGGAGCAGGAGCATCAGAAAGAAGCCCTCAGTTGTATTCGCTGCGGTGCCTGCCTGAATGTTTGTCCCGTATATAAAAATATCGGCGGGCATACTTATGATGCCGTTTATTCGGGCCCTATCGGATCGGTGATTATGCCGCATCTCGGGGGATTCAAAAATTATCATCATCTGAGTTTCGCCTCCACGCTTTGCGGCCGTTGCACCGAAGAATGCCCCGTGCAAATTCCCATACACGAATTGCTGTTGTATAATCGCCGCGATGCCGTGAAAAAAGGTTTTACGGATAAAAATTTCGACCGCATTATGAAGGCCTACAAAATGGCTATGAAAAAGCGTTGGATCATCGAAACCCTGAAACCGGGAATGAAAAATATGGGAATGAAGCTGGCCTTTAAAAAATCCTGGGGACCACGCCGCAAACTTCCTGAATTTAAGGAATCATTTAACAGCCGTTGGAAACGGGAACGAATGTAATTAATATACCACAGCTTGATTGGGGCTTAAATTTTATAATTGTGAATTAATGGCCAAAATTGAAATAAAAATGCTATTCCGGTAACTTTCCATAAACCTTTTTCGTCAGATGAATAATAAATATAAGCACAGATAATATTTATTTTTGTATCACGTTTATCAACATGTTTACTAATCACTGAATAATAGTTTTATGCAAAAATTTTCACTTTTTATATTGCTATTCGTTTTGATTGGCATCAATTTACACGCGCAGAAAAAAATCTACACCATTTCTGGCTATGTAAAAGAAAAAGGCTCAGGAGAATTGCTAATCGGAGTAAATATTTATCTGAAAGGCACCCAAACAGGAACCGTTTCGAATAATTACGGTTTTTACTCCTTAAGTTTACCCGAACAAGATATCGAACTGGTATATTCCTATGTGGGTTTTCAAACCCAAATCAAGCATTTTCATTTGGATAAGGACACTTTGATAAATGTACGGCTTTCTTCAAGCATAGAACTTAGTGGTGTCGAAATTAGGGCAAAAAATGAGCGCATTAGCGATAAAACGGAAATGAGCGTTGTAAAAATTCCCATAAAACAAATTAAGCAAATACCGGCATTGCTGGGCGAACGAGATGTTTTTAAGGTTTTACAACTAATGCCGGGCGTTCGTTCGGGTAGCGAAGCCAGCGCAGGACTGTATGTGCGTGGAGGCGGTCCGGACCAAAATTTGATTATTTTGGATGATGCTACGGTATATAACGCCATGCACCTATTTGGCTTTTTCTCGGTATTTAACGGAGATGCTATTAAAAGTGTAGAGTTGATAAAAGGCGGTTTTCCTGCAGAATATGGTGGACGGCTTTCATCTGTAATTGATATACGCCTGAAAGACGGTAATAAAGAAAAACTTGGTGGCGAAGGTAGCATCGGATTACTTTCATCCCGGTTACTACTTGAAGGCCCGATTGCTAAAGACAAAGCATCATTTATAATATCCGGCCGACGTACCTATATCGATTTTCTAATGCAGCCCTTTTTGAAATTACAGGGAAATGACGACAAACAGGGCTATTACTTTTATGATTTAAACGCCAAACTTAATTGGGAAATTAGTAATAAAGATAAAATATATCTGAGCGGTTACTTCGGCAAAGACCGTTTTTATTACAAAACCCAATGGGATGCATATGAATCGGAATCAGAACTATATTGGGCCAATTCAACAGCTACACTTCGTTGGAATCATTTGTTTTCCAATAAATTGTTTAGTAACACATCTTTGATTTTCAGTAATTATGATTTTACCATAGGAATAGTGGAAAAAGACCAAAGCGATAAATTCACTTTAGATTATTCTTCAGGTATTCGTGATTTCAGTTTGAAAGAGGATTTTCAGTGGATGCCCAATCGTAAGCACTATGTCAAAACAGGTTTTCAAATAACACCCCATCGTTTTCGCCCCAGTGCAATAGTAACAACTGGTACGGGTGTTAAAACAGAAAAAAATATTAAGAATCTAAATTCAGTGGAAACGGCACTTTACATCCAGGATGAATGGCGAATCACCAATATTACAAAAGTAAATGTAGGATTTCGTTTTAGTAATTTCAATTACAAAAACACTCATTATTTCGGCTATGAACCACGCTTGTTAATTAGTCAAATGCTTTCAGAATCCATGTCAGTTAAAGCATCCTATACTATTATGAATCAATATATCCACTTGCTTACCCAAAGTGGTATCGGTTTGCCAACCGACCTGTGGGTACCAGCTACCGACAGAGTTAAACCACAAAAATCACAACAGCTGGCTTTAGGAATGGCCAAAGATTTTTTCAATCAAAACTTTAGTCTTTCGGTAGAAGCTTATTACAAAACAATGTCAAATATTATTGCCTATAAAGAGGGGGCCAGTTTTTTAACACTGAATGATCCTTTCTCAAGTAAAGAATTTTCGTATGAAGATAATGTAACTTCAGGCTATGGCTATTCCACCGGACTGGAAGTGCTTTTACAACGCAAAATAGGAAAACTGTCCGGGTGGATAGGCTACACTCTTTCTTATTCACGTCATAAATTTGCAGAGCTAAATTTCGGGAAAGAGTTTTTCCCGCGCCACGACCGCCGGCATGATGTTTCTATTGTGTTAATTTATAAACTTAACAAGAAAATAACATTTAGCGGTACCTGGGTTTATGGCACCGGTGACGCCGTGACATTTGGCCAATCAAATTATATGGCGGTTTTTCCCGGTATGAATAAAGGTAATATTTCATACAGCTATTCCGAAGTAACCGAATACGGTGAACGCAACTCATTTCGTATGGCCGCCTATCATCGCTTAGATTTAGGAATACAGTGGCACAAAGATCTTAAATGGGGCGGTGAATCCATTGTCGACGTATCTGTTTATAATGTATATAACCACAATAATCCATTTTATTATTACGTACAATACGATTCGAAAAAGAAAGAAAATGTCTTAATGCAGGTATCACTTTTCCCTATACTGCCAAGCATTTCATATTATTTAAAATTTTAAAATGATGAAAACAATAAATTATTTTTTACTTCTTAGTATTTTTTGGTTTTTGACCGCTTGCGAAAAAGAGGCTAAAAATGTAGATCTTCCTGTAGTACAACCTAAATTGGTTGTGGCCGCATTTTTAAATCCGCAGGAAAAACAAAGTAATTTGTTTTTATCATGGTCAAACCCGATTTACCATAATTCAGATAACACTATTCAAAAAGAAAAAGATGCCAAAGTATTTATTGAATATCTGGGAAATCTTTACCAAATGTTATATAATACACAAAATGAACGTTACGAAATTAGTAAAAGCCAATTACCCATTAAAGCAGGCGATACCTACAAAATGATTATTAAAAGTGATAAGGTATCGCAGACTCTTGAAGCAGAAACTATTGTACCGGAAAAGCCTGATTTTGAAGCTAAATATATCGGTATGGATTCTTTGTTAGAAGAGGATTATAATTACAGCTATTACGAATATCGGTTTTTTGTTGATCTGAAAATTAAAAACTCGGAAAGTCCGGGATATTATCGGATTTTAGCACAAGGTGTAGATAATAATGGAACACTAATTAATTTTCTTATTTCCCGTAATGAAAATCGTAAAATATACGGAGATATGACCGAACGCATCTATCTTTCTCCTGATTACTTTTCAGAAAATTTAAAATTGAAAAAAATCTTTTTTACCGTACAAAAATGTGATGAAACATATTACCGCTATAATCACGCCCTTGAAGTGTATAGTGATTTTGATATTTTCGCAGAACCCACCCAAGTATATTCCAATGTGGATAATGCTTTGGGTGTATTTTGTTCGTATAATTCAATTACGGATACTTTGATTGTGAAATAGCTGCTGTCAAAAGAAAATTTTTCTTGGTTTCCATTTTAATTTTTGAATTGATTTACCGGATAATCAAAGCCCATTTTTCTTTAGCTTTGGGCAACCAATAAAAGCAGTAAAAATGGAAGTCATTTATCTTGATTATAACGCGACTACCCCTATTTCCAAAGAGGTGGCAGATGCTATGCGTCCTTTTTTGGACCAATATTTCGGAAATCCCTCCAGTGCGCACGTTTACGGAGTAAAAACCAAACTGGCCGTAGAAAATGCCCGCAGGCAGGTGGCGGAATTATTGCATTGCGACCCTTCGGAAGTCATTTTCACCAGTGGCGGTACCGAGTCGAACAACTATGCGATTAAAGGCACCGCCTTTGCCAATAAACATAAGGGAAATCATATTATCACTTCCTCGGTGGAGCATCCGGCTGTTTTCGAAGTATGCAAATATCTGGAGGGTTTTGGTTTCGAAATCACCTACTTGCCCGTGGACGAATACGGCCTGGTAAACCCCACTGATGTGGAAGCGGCCATTCGCCCCGAAACGATTTTAATCAGCGTAATGCACGCCAATAATGAAGTAGGCAGCATTCAGCCCATTGCCGAAATTGGCGCCATAGCCCGTAAACACGGCATTATTATGCATAGCGACGCAGCACAAAGTATCGGAAAGGTGCCGGTGGACGTGCAAGCTATGAATGTGGATTTGCTGAGTGTGGCCGGGCATAAACTTTACGCCCCCAAAGGTATCGGAGCCCTGTATATTCGCAACGGAATACAATTGGAGAAACTGATTCACGGAGCCGACCACGAACACAACCTGCGGGCGGGCACCGAAAATATACTTGAAATCGTCGGCCTGGGAAAAGCAAGTGAACTGGCCGCAAAGGATTTGCAACAA
>CAYUAN010000203.1:0-1514 GCA_964442545.1 uncultured Prolixibacteraceae bacterium
TACAAGGTCTCGCCTTTAAAATCCGAGGATGGTAATTGGGGAATGTATTTTACAATACGGTTCAATGCGGGATCGCCTTTGGTGATCAGGGAGCCGCCCGTATGGTCCACTATTCCGCCAAAGGCTAACGTACCCACGTAGTTAATCCATTTTACCGGTGTTTTGGGATTGGTAATAATGTATTCTCTTTTCTCGTCGTCGAAATATCCGTATTTCATATTTTTTAGCCTCATAAATTCGTTTATACTTTTCCTCTTCGCGCTTCCAGCTGGGCACGAATTTCCGCGGCTTTTTGGGCCGTTATGGGGAACATTTGCAGCAAGAACATCGCGATACCCAGTGCTGTCAGGGGAATAGCCAAAAAGCCGATACGCATATTCGTATATACATAATCAGGTTGCAGATTTCCTACCGAAGCGTCAAAACCCGTTAGCTCGAGCAGCGGCCCGGAAATCAAGAAGCCGACCATAAAGCTCAGTTTAAGCACCCAGGAATAGATGGACGAAAAACTGCCCTCGCGACGCTCGCCCGTTTTTAATTCATCATAATCCACGACATCCACCTGCATCGAGGGCAACATCAGCCAAAGCCCCGCATATCCCGCTCCGATAAAAACGGTATTCAGCAACATCAGCCAGGGCTTGCCCGGAACTTCGTGTATTACAAAGCCGAAGATGGAAAAAGGCTCATTTAAAACCACCCAGGTATCTCCCGGTGTAAATGTCCACCAGGTTGTGGCATAGGAAACAATGGCCAATCCGATGGCAATTGTCAATACTTTCTTTTTTCCGACACGCTCGGATAATCTTCGGAAAATCGGGATAAACAACAAGCTGAAAACAGTATAAACTACCGTACCGTAGCCGGCAAATACCGCTCCTTTCCCCCAGTCACCGCCAAGCACATAATAGGTGCCCACATAGCGTCCGTATCCGTCAAATATGGCTTGACCCATAAGAAAAAACACTGTAAGCAGACTTAAAATTATAAAGGGACGGTTATTAAAGGTTTCTTTTATTCCCGTGATAAATTTTATTTTTTTCTGATTCTGCACCAAATCACTTTCGTAATAACGTTCTTTCAGGAAAATAGCCGGTAAAATTCCTAATACAACTATCAATCCTCCGATTATCAAACTGATATAGCGCATTCCGTTGATCGGACTGGCCACGGCCTCACCATCTACCACTATCCAAAATACCGGAAGCATCGACAACCACCATATCCAGCCATTTACAAATCCGGCTACCGTTTGAAAATAGCTGCGCACCTCGGCAACCCGGGTCCGTTCGTTATAATCAGGCGTCATTTCCATCAACAAACTTTGATAGGGAATACCCCAAACCGTGAAGAAGGTATAAAACAATATGCCGAAACCGATTACCCAAAGCATTATTTGCACAGTAGTCAAGTCAGTGGGAAACCACCAAATCAGCGGATAAAGCAGCCCCGCCAATATCGCTCCCACGAAAATATAAGGCCGACGCCGCCCCCATTTTGTCCTCGTCTTATCC
>CAYUAN010000204.1:0-4275 GCA_964442545.1 uncultured Prolixibacteraceae bacterium
AAAATTTCTTCATTGGTGAACGTAATGAAGAGTTTTGCGGAGAGAAAAGTATTGAACTATATCCATATTATAAAAAATACTCGCCGAATATGTTTTATATAAAATATACAAAACAAGATTCATTTGAACATTAATGGTTGATAAAGGATTAGAGAAAAGAGTGTCATTTAAATGATGCTCTTTTTTTTGTCTAAGATTTGGATTTTAGCTTTCCACATTTTTATATACTTTCGTAATCACAAACCACAGCCGGATGAAAAATAAGCTCAGTTATATCACCATAGTATTTGTTTTTCTGTCGCAAATGGCTTTTGCGCAGGCTTATAAGCCATTGCGTGTGGAGTATTCCTCCCGTACCTTCGATCAGTTGCGCATTATTCCCGCCGGTCCGGACCGTGTGATTTCTTTTTTGCACCACAGCAAGCGCAGTTCGCGCGGCGATTTGTGGCAGGTAAACGGGCTGGATGCTTCATTTAATACGGTATGGTCGCAGGATATTTTGATTCCACGGGCCTATGTGCTCAGTGAATATGAGATTGAACGCGACAGTATCTTGCATTTGCTGATTAGTCGCGAAGGCGGTGATAATGCTTCTTTTCTGAAACTTCGCCTGAATATCATCAACGGGAAATACAGCGTCTATTTTTTTAAGGGCAACAGGCGGGCATTACTGGTCGGGCTGAAGCTGCTCAATGACCGTATTTACTTGTATGGCCTGGGGCTTGAAAATATTCAGAGTCAGCTGGATGAATATAATGCCGGAACGCATAACGAAAAGATTGTTACCGCGAAAGTCCCCGGGCAGTATTATATTTTGGCCGCAATGGCCGATTCGGTGCATAACCGATTTATCATTATTGCCAAAAACAAAAAAAGTGATTCCGGCGAGTTGCATCTCCTGGAATTTGATACGGATGGAAATTTGACTCAAGACAATATTTTGGGGCAAATGCAGGCGCAAAACCTGGTCACCGGAAACCTGGTTTATTCCGATAAGAAGGAAATATTTTTTATCGGCACCTTTAATTATAATACCGGTAAAAAACGGCGTGCCGAAGAGGAAGTGGCCGTGGGGGAGTTTATCGGGAAAATTAAGGATAATAAATTTGAGTTTTTTCGCTTTTACCGTTTTGCGGAATTTACCAATATCCTGAAAACATTGAGTTTCCGGGAGCAGCAAAAGGTGCGTATGGAAAAAGGAAAGGGCAAAAGCGTGGACCTTTATCTGAATATTCTGATGCACAAAACCATATTAAATCAGGACGGACTTTTTATCCTGGTGGGCGAAAGTTATTATCCGGTTTATCATTACGAGACCATGTACGACGGTCGCGGCTATATGTATCAGACCGAGGTGTTTGACGGTTATCAGACCACCAGCGCCATGGCCGCCGCCTTCGATGATAAGGGCAATCTGGTTTGGGATAATTACATTCAGGTAAACGGTGTGCAAACCTATTATCTGGAGGAAAATGTAACCGTGTATAATGATAATGAAGACGGAACGCAGGTGTTTACCTATTACCTGAATGAGCATATTTATTCCAAGGTAACCAAGGGCAATGAAACCATTTTCAAGAAGGAAGCCACAGCCTTGCCGACCGTGGCGTCAGGCGAGCAGGTGCTGGCCGAGGATAACGGAAAAATCACCCACTGGCATTCGTCTTTTTTCCTGATTTCAGGTTATCAAAAAGTGTATGGATTGGATAATAAAAGCCGCAAGGTGTTTTTTATTACCGCGGTGGCCTTCCGTTAGCGTTCCCAAATTTCCACGGCTATATGCCGCATCAGATTGGCTGTCAGACAAGAATGAATGGGGATAATGCCAATCAAATCGCCCGGCCGGATTCCTGCAATCCATTCCCGGGTGCCTTGCACTATGCCATGCTCCTGTGAGAGGGCTTTCAAATAAACATTTTCAATGGGTTCCGTATTGAATCCCTTTTGCAAATCGCAAACCGGCCCGTAATGAGTGCGTCCTCGCTCTTTGGAAAAATGCACCGCGCCACCGTGAATAACGACCTCATTTCGCCCGGGATGCACCGCTACCACGGGGCAGGCCATCATTACCGCTATTTGGTCGGCAGCGCACGAACCGATTTCGTATTGCATCCAATCGTAGAAAACAAAGTTCCCCGGCCGAAGCTCGTCCACTGCGCCGAAATCGTCCACCAGACTCGCCGATGGAGTGTCGCCGACGGATATCATTAAATCCGGGAATTCGCTTTTTAAGCTATTCCGCAATGTATTCAACTTATTTACTCCCGCCCGGTAGTTTCCGCTAACCTCCTGCTTCCCCGTAGCCGCGTAATTATTTCCGAAATGTGCCAACAGGCCACGCAGATGCAAGCGGGGCAATTGCCCGATATGCCGGGCCAGCTCCTGAACGGCTTTGTGATTGCCGGCGTCCAAACCTGTGCGCCCGTAACCGCAATCAATCTTCAGGTAAATATCTGTTTCGTACGGACTGTTTTCCGCCAGAAAAGTGGCCGTTCCGGCATCTTCCAGCACCAAATTGATTTTAGACTTTTCGCGCAGCAAGTTGTAGGCGGCTGTTTCGCGCCGGTTAAAGGGAAAGGCCAATGTAATGTCTTTCCAGCCCGCGTCCACAAATTGCGCGGCCATATCCATCGAACTCACGCTGATTTTATCTACGCCAAAATTGCGAAACCATGTGCCGATTTCACTCGATTGATGTGTCTTGAAATGGGGGCGGAAAATAATATTTTGCCGTACGGTTTTTTCGGCGATAAAGCGGATATTGCGGATTGCCCGCGGTTTATGAATGATTAAGGTTGGTTTGCAAATGGATGCCGTGCTATTCATCATCAGGCATTACAAGTTGATGTGTATGCAGGTCGTGCTCAAAACGCCGGTATAAATCGTATTTAAAATTGTCGATAATCTCTTGCTCCTGGGGGATGATGCCGCCAAAGGCTTCGGCCACTTTTTCCATAACATCCAAAAGGTATTTGTATTCCGGGTCGGGGCCGTTTTCTTTGCACACGTCAATGGCCTGTTTATAGGCCTCCTCAACGGAATGCTGTTTGTCTTGCTCATAATTAAACGACCATTTTATTTCCATTGCCCAGGGATGGCGGCTCAGGAGTTTTTCAAGAGCTTCCACCTCTTCTTTTTGCACCTTGCCGTCGGCAATGGCAATAGCATAAATCAATTCCCCAAAAGCATCATACAGTCGTTCGCGTTTAATCATTGGATTATATTTTTACGCAAAGTTAAAATATTTCTGCAAATAGAAGGATGTTGCTCAAAATGTTATAAATGGAACAGCTTCCGGAAGCGAGATAGTTTTTAATGCCGGAGCAATACGCCCGCTTTTTGACTTTATGGAAATCCTAAAAAAATTTTTTTGAAAAATTTTGCGATATAAAAAAAATGGTATATTTGCAGCCTCAAAAGAGAAACGATCATTAAACATTTTGAATGCGGAAATAGCTCAGTTGGTAGAGCACGACCTTGCCAAGGTCGGGGTCGCGGGTTCGAGTCCCGTTTTCCGCTCACTTAAAAAAGCGGCTCGTCCGCTTTTTTAATATCTGCATGTCAGATGCTCGGATGGTGGAATTGGTAGACACGTTGGACTTAAAATCCAATGGCCATTGCGGCCGTGCGGGTTCAAGTCCCGCTCCGAGTACAAGCCCGATTGATTATTAGTCAGTTGGGCTTTTTTTTGCCAAGGATTGGCCAATATTTTAGCCCTCTGTCCACGATTTAACAGATTCGACAGTTTGAATTTCGTGGGTTCAAATTGTATTTCTCGTTTCTTTTATCCTCTCATTATTTTGATAACAGCCTTTTTAGACTTATTGCCGGTAGTTTTTTTATAACTTTACGGCAGTTAACTTACCGGGAATAAATTTTAAAATACTCCCAAACCAAGATAGCTTAGTAGGTTAGTTAATTATTAATCAGTAAAAACGAGTATTGGCCTAAAGTAGAAATATATTGATCGGTTAGTAACTAAATTCAATTAGTAAATGCGACATATTAGAGGAACAAATAATATTTAAATTCATGATTAGACTATTTTGGATATTGTTAATTGTAATTTTCGTAACTGCCTGTGGTGGTGTGCACGACAAGGATCTTCTGGAGAATAAGCTTTTCAAATTATCCATTGACAAAGAAGGTAAATTGTATGAATTATTGGAAAAGAAAACAGGAAAGAATTTATTAATTCCTAATCACAAAGTATCTTTATTTACTATTGAAGTTAATGGTACAGATTACCCAATTACCGCTTGGGAACAAATGGGC
>CAYUAN010000205.1:0-5404 GCA_964442545.1 uncultured Prolixibacteraceae bacterium
AAGGAAAAAAAAAGGATTCAAAAAGGACCACGACACCTCTGTGCCACCGGGAAGCCGGGGCCTCGACTCCGCTCGGCCACCTGAGTGTTGGGGCAAAGATTCCGCGAGCGCGCAGCGCGCATCGGACTCCTTCCGTGCCCAAGGCTATCCAATCCCCGGACAATCCGCCTATATCACCAACTGCCGGGAGAGCGCTCCCCCCCCCGGCGAAAGGGATAGCAGCGGTAGCCTGCATCGCGGCGGAGGCGCTGTGTAGCCGGCCTGAGGCGGCGACCGCAGGAAGCCCCCGCCAGGCCGTTGCGCAACACGCCTGCCCGAGGTGCAGCTAAAGCGAATAGCCCGGTGCTGCGGGCGGGTACAGTGGGGCGGCAAAAGCATTCGCCCAAAGCAATAAAAGGCGGCTTGCCGCCTCGCGCCGAAAAATGAACGCGGATAAATTGCATAAAAAATCCCGCGCGAAACCGGGCGGGATTTTTTATAAAGGTTTAAATATTTTATTTGTGGATGGCCTTGTCCACGGCCTCGAAACCGGCCTCCATAAACACTTCGGATATGGTGGGGTGGGCGTGAACCGTTTGGGCCACATCGTACACGGTGGCCTCCATCTCGAGATAGGCCGAGGCCTCGGCGATAAGGTCGGTGGCGTTGGAGGCGACGATTTGCACGCCCAGCACCTCGCCGTATTTGGTTTCGGAAATGATGCGCACAAAGCCGTCGAGGTTGCCCTCGGTCATAGCCTTGCCATTGGCCGACATCGGAAACTCGCTGAGCTTGAGGTCGTAGCCTTCGGCGCGCGCTTCTTCCTCGGTTAGCCCAATCTGGGCCGCCTCGGGCACGGTGTACATATTGACGGGGTATTTCTTGATGTCGAGCTTGCCTTTTACGCCTTTGATAAAATTGACCACATGCAGTCCTTCGGCCGAGCCGATATGGGCGTAATAGCTCAGCCCGTTGACATCGCCCACGGCAAAAACGCCGGGAATATTGGTTTGGCAATTGTCGTCCACGGCGATATAGCCCCTGTCGTCCAGCTTGATATCGATATCCATGGAGGGCAAAATGGCTTTGCGGGTGGCGGCGTTTACAATCATATCGCATTTAATCTGCTGCTCGCCGATATGGAGGATGCCGTCTTCCCAGATTCCGTTGGTGGAGGTCAGCTCGGTATCGAAATACAGTTTGACGCGGTCTTTCTTGATTTTATTGAGAATATAATCGGCCACATACTGGTCGGCCAGCGGCATAATGCGTTTGCCGGGCACCAGGATGCTCACTTTCTTGCCAATCAGATTGAAGGCCTGCGCCAGCTCGATGGCCACGGGCGTTTTTCCGGTTACCACAATATTTTCGGGCAGCTCGCGGGCCTGAAAGAGCTCTTTGGGCTCAATCACCAATCCTTCCACCTTGTTTTCAATTTCGGGCGATTTGGTGCCGGTGGCAATCATAATATTTTTGGTTTCCAGATTCCGGTTATTGACGCTTACGGAATTGGCCCCGTTGATATGGGCCTCGCCGATAATAATTTCCACCTTGTTTTTCTTGAGCAGAAATTCCACGCCCGAAGTCAGCTTTTTGACGATACCGTCGGAACGCTTGATGGCTTTGGACCAGTCGAAGGAAAGGGCTTTTTTGTCAATGCCCTCGATTCCGAAACGCGCGGCATCCTTGCTGACTTTTTTGTACAGCTTGGCCGATTCCATTATGGCTTTGGAAGGAATACACCCCCAGTTGAGGCACATTCCGCCGATTACGTTTTTTTCAATGATGGCCGTTTTCAGGCCCAATTGTCCGGCACGGATGGCGGCTACATAGCCTGCAGGTCCCGAACCGATTATTACTAAATCATACATAGTAATTATTTTGAATTGTTTTGTATATATCTTATTTGTCGGGCGTATAAAAATCGTTGAGCTTAAGGCCGGGGATAATCAGAATCTTAGCGGACGAAGCGGACTTGTCCGCTCATTCGTTCCAAGGCCCTTATTGACGTTTTTTATGCCCATTTTTGTTAAAACAGCAAAGCGCTTGGCTCCGCCAGGAACTCCATAATGCGGTTCACAAAGCGGGCCGTTTCGCCTCCGTCGGCAATACGATGGTCCACGCTTAGCGATAGCGGCATCATCAGTCCGATGGCCAGCTCATCATCCTTTACCACGGGCTGCTTGCTGATGCGTCCCACGCCAAGGATTCCGGCTTGCGGATAGTTGATTACGGGCACGGCGAAGACTCCGCCGATGGAACCGTAGCTGGTGATGGTAAAAGTACCGTCCTGCATATCTTCCATGGTGATTTGTCCGGTGCGCGCCTTTTCCGAGAAACCGGTAATTTGGCGGGCAATATCGCTGATGCTCAATTTGTCGGCGTGGCGAATCACGGGAACCATCAGTCCTTTATCCGTATCCACGGCGATACCGATATTGTAATACTTTTTGTATATCATATTTCCGGCATCCATATCCATTTGGGCGTTGAGCGATTTGTATTCGCGCAAGGCCATGGCTGTAGCTTTCACCACAAAAGCCAGATAGGTAAGCTTGATGCCTTCGGCAGCCAGCTTTTCCTTAAACTTTTTGCGAATACGGTCCAGCTCGCTGATTTCCACTTCTTCGAAAAGCGTCATATGCGCCGCGTTATGCTTGCTTTGAATCATATTGCGGGCAATGGTTTTGCGAATCTGTGTCATCGGCACCACTTCCACCGGATTTTCTTCGGCGGCAAGGGCTTGGGTGCTTCCGCTTGTCGCGGGTGCAGCCGATTGCGCCGATTGCACATAGTTCAGTATATCTTCTTTCATTACGCGTCCGGCGGGGCCGGTACCCGTAACTTTATTGATGTCCACACCCATATCTTTGGCCATAGCCCGTGCCACGGGTGTTGCCAGGGTTTTGCGGGCCTTGGGTTTTTCTTCGGTGCTTTCCGTTACCCCTTCGGTACTGGCCGAAAGCACAGCGCCGCTGCCGGCGATTTCCAAAGTGCCTACCACTCCGGCGCCTTCTTCTTCAACCACTTCCACATGCGGCTTAGTATCTTTGGGGTCTTCGGTGCTTTCGTCGCCTTCCAGCTCGATTTCCACCAGGGCGTCCCCTACATTTATGGTTTCGCCCACTTTGCCGAAGAGGTTTACCAGCGTGCCGCTCTTGGGCGAGGGGATGCCGGTTACCACCTTGTCGGTTTCCATGGTTACCAAATTATCACCCGACTCCACTTTCTGGCCTTTTTCAACATGCCATTCCACGATGGTGCCTTCTTCGAGGCCCTCGCCGATGTCCGGAAATTTAAATATATATCTCATATACTTTTGTTTATCTCAATTTATTCGCATCACTGACGTGATATATTAAAACTTAAGTGTTTTTTCAATTTCATAAAAGATTTTATAGGCATCCTGCATATAATGATGCTCGCCCTGGGGCAGGGGTACGATGGTATCGAAACCGCTTACCCTTTTGGGTGGAGCTTCCAGATAGAGGAATGAATCTTCGCTGACGATTTGCGCGATTTCCGATGCCACGCCAAAACTGCGCGGCCCTTCGGTTACGGTCAGCACACGTCCGGTTTTTTGCACCGATTTGGCAATGGTTTCCCGGTCGATGGGGTAGATGCTGCGTAAGTCAATCAACTCCACTGAAATGCCCGCGTTCTTGGCCAGTACCATGGCTTTTTGCACTTCGCGAATCATGGCGCCATAGGCGATTACCGTGATGTCGCTGCCCTGTTGCAGTACATTGGCTTTGTCCAGCGGAATAATGAATTTGCCCTCGGCAACTTCCTGCTTGATGGCGCGGTAAATCCGTTTGGGCTCCATATAAATAATGGTATCATTGCTTTCGATGGCCGCGATGAGCATTCCTTTGGCGTCGTGCGGGGTGGAAGGAATCACCACTTTCAGTCCCGGAACATGGGCGTAGAGCGCCTCCATGCTTTCGCTATGGTGCTCCAAAGCGTTGATGCCGCCACCGTAGGGCATGCGAATCACCATGGGTGTTTCGAAGGTGCCGCGTGTACGGTTGCGCATACGTGCCGCATGTGAAACAATTTGGTTAAAAGCGGGGTAGGTGAAGCCCGAAAATTGCATCTCCACCACGGGACGCAATCCGGCTACCGCCATCCCGACAGCTGTTCCCACGATGCCCGATTCGGCCAGAGGGGTGTCGAAAACACGTTTTTCGCCATGCTTTTTTTGCAGGCCTTCGGTTACGCGGAATACACCGCCTTCAACGCCTACATCTTCGCCAAACACCACTACATCGGGGTCTTCGGCCAGTTTTATATCCAATGCGTCATTAATCGCATTGACAAGGTTCATTATCTTCATAATATCTTCTGTTTCTTAATTCAAATCTTAAATCGCAAAAGCGTCGCCTATTGCGAAAAACTCGCTTTCCACTTCAAAAACTTTTCGTATTCGCGTTGTTGATTCACCAGGTCTTGCGGCTTGTCGGCATACAGATTGTCGAATACTTCGTGCACCGGATAAGCGGGGTAGTTCTCGGCCTCTTCAAACTGGCGGTCAATTTCTTTTTTATACTCTTTAATCAGCTTTTCTTCCTCCTCGGTCGTCCATAGTTTTTTTGCGATTAAATGTTTGCGCAGACGGTCAACCGGGTCGGTTTTCGCCCAGGAATCTTCTTCTTCCTTGGTACGGTATTTCGTGGGGTCGTCCGAGGTGGTGTGCGCGCCTTTACGATAAGTTACGGCCTCAATCAGCACCGGGCCTTCGCCATTAAGCGCCGATTCGTGGGCGGCCTTGGTGGCGGCATACATGGCGAAAAAATCGTTTCCGTCCACCTGAATGCCTTTGATGCCGTAAGCTGCCGATTTTATGGCAATGCCGTCACTGGCGGTTTGCTTGTGGAAGGGGGTGGAAATACCGTATTGATTATTTTGTACAACAAAAATAACGGGTGCTTTCCATACACCGGCAAAGTTGAGGGCTTCGTGGAAATCACCTTCTGATGTTCCTCCGTCGCCCACAAAAGTGTAAACCACTTCTTTTTTGTTGTGGTACAAAATTTCGTATCCGATACCGCTGGCGTGCAGTAATTGTGATGCAATGGGAACGGCGATGGGCAATACTTTTTCGGTGGTGTCCATGCGCGAGCCGTCTTCATTTCCCATATAATACAGGAAGATGTCGAGCAGGCGCATGCCTTTGGCCAGGTAAACGCCCATTTCGCGAAAGGCGGGCACCAGCCAGTCTTCTTTGCGAATGTTGCGGCCTACTGCCGCGTGAATTGCCTCTTGTCCCAGATTTGGCGGATAGGTGTATATTCTGCCTTGGCGCTGGTAGGATACGATTTGTAAATCTACCGTACGGGCAAACAGCATATCCTTAAATGCCTGCACCAGATCTTTATCGGAAATATCGGGAGTCCATTTGGTCTTTTTTAGTTTTCCGTCATTA
>CAYUAN010000206.1:0-3912 GCA_964442545.1 uncultured Prolixibacteraceae bacterium
ATTCTGCAAACAAAAACCAAGCGCAGCAACCCGTACTGCCGGCACAGATTCCGCGAGCGCGAAGCGCGAAGCGGAAAGTGCAAGGATATTTTTCTAATACTCCTTAAGGATATTATAAACGGAATCGCGTTCTACAGGAGCGCGACCGGCATCTTTAATCATTTTCACCATCTCATCGGTGGTCATACTCGGTGCTTGCTCTTCGGCTCCGGCAAGGGAATAAATCTTGGTGGAATCATTTATGGTTCCATCAAAATCATCCACACCAAACGAAAGCAAAAGCTGCGAAATATCCTTTCCGATCATTGGCCAATAGGCTTTGATGTGCCCGAAATTATCCAGATAAATCCGCGACATGGCATACATTTTAATATCCTCAATCACCGACACTTCGCCCAAATAGCTCAACTCATTATTCTCCTTTTTGTATTTCAAGGGAATGAACACATTAAAGCCTCCGGTGCGGTCTTGCAGCTCGCGCAAACGGTTTAAGTGATCGATACGGTGTACCGGCTTTTCGATATGTCCGTACAATATGGTCGCATTGGTGGGAATGCCCAGTTTATGCGCCGTCTCGTGCAGGTACAGCCACTCCTCGCCCGTGTCTTTATGCGGGCACACCTGTTGGCGGATTTCTTCGTCGAAGATTTCGGCACCGCCACCCGGAATACTATCCAGCCCATACTCTTTCAATGCCGCCAGGCCCTCCTCCACACTCATCTTCGATTTCTTGGAAATAAAGCTGATTTCCACGGCGGTAAAAGCCTTGATATGCACATCGGGACGCAACTTTTTTATCGCACGGAAGAATTCTCCGTAATAATGTAAATCCCAATGGGGATGCACACCGCCGACAATATGCACTTCCGTGATATCGTCGCCCATATTGGCCACCTTTTCCAGCATTTGCTCCCGGCTAAACTCCCATCCGTCTTCCCCTTTCTTTTGGTAATACGAACAAAATTTGCAGGAATAAACACAACGGTTGGTCGGCTCGATATGCAGATTCTTATTGAAATAGGTACGGTCACCGTTTTTGCGCTCCCGCACCACATTCGCCAGATAACCCAGCGTGGCGATATCGGCATTTTCGTATAAAAGCACTCCTTCCTCAGGCGTGATGCGCTCGTCATTTATTACTTTTTGCGCAATATTTTTTACCGCGGCATCCTCAATCAACTGCTCAACAAACATTATCTGATAATCTCAATTTTCCGGTTAATACTAAAGTCCTTTCCTCTGATTTGCAGGTAATAAATCCCCGTGGCAAAATCATTGATATCCACCCGAAGGTTGGTACCGAAATTTTTATAGCTCTTGCTGTACAACTGTTGTCCCATCGCATTGTACAGCACGATATTGATTTCCTCATCCACATTGCTGCCAAAACTGATATTCAGCAAATTGGTGGCTGGATTGGGATAAATTTTCAAATCGGAAGCCAGAATATGCTCTTCCATGGAAACCACCTGACATTTATTTGAAGTCATAATCGTTGAACGATAATTATTCAAATAATATAACATGCGTACTTTTTGCCCTTCGGTAAAAGCATTCATACAGCGGTCATCGGTATAATCCATGTAATTCATAAACATATCGCTGTTATTACTGCAACTGGGATGCGGATAAACCGGGCAGCCGTCGTTATAGTCGGCCTGATTCGGTGTATCATCAACATGGTCGGTACCCGAACATGAACCGCCGTCATCACCCCAAATATGCAACAGGCCAAACCAATGGCCGATTTCATGGGTCGCTGTTCGCCCTCCGTTGTACGGATAGCTTACCGTTCCCGTCGTTCCGAAATAATTATATCCGATCACCACTCCGTCGGTTGCCGAAGGACCACCGGGGAATTGGGCATAACCCAAAATACCACTTTGATTTCCATCCATTATTTTAGGCACCACCCACAAATTCAAATAGCGTTTTGTATCCCAGGCATCCACACCACCTTTGCTGCTAAATTTTGCATCATTCACATTCAAATCATAAGAGGTTTTGGTTACTTGTGTGCGGGTAACACCATTCGTCCAAGCACCCGTGGGCGTTTGATGCGCAAAACAAAATTCTATTTCAATATCGGCGGAAACCGTATCAAATTCCAGTGGTGTATTATTCGTATCGCTATTCATACGGCGATAATCCTCATTCAATACATCTATCTGACTCTGAATCTGTGCGTCTGAAATATTCTGTGTACTGTTATTATATAAAACATGCACGACAACAGGAATGGTAACCACACCCGTTTTATAGGCGGCGTTCTTTTTTGCCCATTCACGTACAACAGACTCCGGAATCATCATCTTCTGTTCCAGGGACGGATCTTTTTGTATCAGATTATCCATATAATGCGTGGTACCGCAATTCCGGTGTGATTGTGCTTGTAAACCTATTGCAAAAAACAATGCAACGAAAAAAGTAAACGTGAATTTCATAAATGTTGATATTTATCCGGCCCCGTATTTCCTCCTCAATTTGACTATAAAATAATTGGCACAAAGGTACAAGAATATTGCTGATGATGATTATAAATTAAAATCACCTTTTTAGCGTGCCGCATACGCAAACCAGGCAGGCTTATAGCCACAAAAAATTCATAATTCCGGAAATAATTAAAGAATCTTTAGGGGTGATTACTTCCCTGAATCTTTTGCGCGACGCACAATCTGTTCGTATTCGCCGGCAGGCAGGGCATCTTCGTAATACCGGCGGGGATTTACACGATATCCGTTTTTAATTACTTCGTAATGCAAATGCGTTCCCGTGGAAAGTCCGCTATTGCCCACATACCCGATAATCTGGCCCCGCTTTATCTTGCTTCCTTTTTTTACGGCCAGCTTACTCATATGCGCATACAGACTCTGAAAACCAAATCCGTGATTAATCAGCACCATACGTCCGTAATAGCGGTCGCGGAATGCCTCCTGCACTTCGCCATCGCCCGTGGCATATACCGGCGTACCGTATCGCACGGCAATATCAATGCCCGTATGCTTTTTCCATTTATGCGATTTAGGATGATAGCGGAAGCCGTAGGGAGAAGAAATATAACTGAAGTTTCCCGTGGAAACCGGTTTTATCGATGGAATTGATTTTAGTTTCTTTTCTTTAATAGCCGCCTGACGCGCAATTTTATCCAGGGAGCGATATTCCACATACATTTGACGGCCGAGTTTATCCAGGCGCTCACTGGCCTCAATCAATTCATCCGAGTTTTGATAGCCCCGCAATTCAAAATAACGGTCGGCTCCTCCATAGCCCACATTGCGCTGCTCCGCGGGAATCGGTTTCATCTCAAATACCACACGATAAACCAAATCATCGCGCTCGCTTACCTGCTGCAGACTTTTCTCCATCTCACCAATCCGGGCTTGCAATACGGCAAGTTCCGCGGCATAGGCCTCATTCTGCTTTTTCAGCATATATTCCTTGGGTGATTGATAGAAATCATACGCGACAAACAAAGCTACGGCAGCAAACAGGCTATAAATAACCGAAATGCGCAACAATCGCTTTGACCGGCTGACATGCCTTGCCTTGACCGGCGATTTTACCGGCTGATTCTGAATGTTTTCCGTAAAATTCATTGTATTTCTTCCTATGACATACTTTGGTTAGGACGGGATGCTATTTCAATTACCTTTTCGTATTCCTCAGGAGTAAGGTCTTGAAAGAAGAAGTGTACAGGATTAACGGGTTTTCCGTTTTTCTTTATTTCATAGTGCAAATGCGGACCGGTCGAACGTCCGGTATTACCCACATAGCCAATCACCTGGCCGCGTTTTACTTTCTCACCGGGTTTCACAATAATCTTGCTCATGTGAGCATAAAGACTTTCGTAACCGTAACCGTGATCTATTACAACCACTTTACCGTAACCGGTCATTTTCCCTTTTTTACGCT
>CAYUAN010000207.1:0-2804 GCA_964442545.1 uncultured Prolixibacteraceae bacterium
CGACAGTGTGGTCGTATGGGTGCAATACCAACCCCAGGGCAACGATACGCTACAGGCTAAGTTTCTACTGCATGTGGATTCCTGTTCCATCGGGATACAGCCGCAATGGAGCCAGAATGTAATTGCTCTTGCAAAAATCACCCTTACCGGCACTCATAGCAATTGGGTGCGCCTGAGCGCTCCGTTTGTATATAACAGCAGCGCAAATCCGGAGTATATTCTGGCCATGCTGACCTCCGGAGCCGGACTTCAGGCAGTAGCCGGAAGCGTTGCCTGGTACGATGATGTTGAATTGATATACAATCCCGTTTCCATTAAAGAATCTGAAAAAAAGGAGTTGGATGTATTTTATTCCGACGGACAAATCCGATTCCGTAATTTCTCCCGGGATTATCTGGGGGCAGATATTCAAATCTATGATTTATCGGGACGAAAGATTTATGCACAAAAAATTGACGGAGCCGAAATCAATTTGAGCAGCGCAAATATTACCAAAGGTGTTTATATAATTTCGGTAATAAACAATGGCTCGCAAGCGGTGAAAAAACTTGTAATCTACTAAACAACCGGGGGCGGCATGGTGTAGCCCTGTTTTGGATATCCAGGCAAACACGTTATGATACGAACGTTTTTTTCTTTGTGGATGCTTATCGCGTGTGCGACCACAACTCTTTATGCCCAAGATAAATTTGGCTATTTTGAGGGTGTGGTAACCGATAAAAGCACGGGAGAAACACTGATTGGCGCCAATGTAAAACTACATAAAAATCCTGCCGTCGGTGCGATTGCCGACCTGAACGGGCACTTTAAAATTAAACTCGCCCCGGCTACCTATACTTTTATTATTTCATATACCGGCATGCTGGCGGATACGGTGAGGGTTCGCATTGAAAACGGAAAAACCGTTTTTAAGAAAATCCAAATGGAAGTTTATGTAAGCGAATTACAAGGCGTGGAAGTCCGGGCCGGACATTTTAATCAGAAACCGGAGGAATTAACCGTATCCATAGAAGTGATTCAACCAAAATTTATTGAAAGCAAGCTTACTACAAATATTGAATCCGTGCTCGACTATGTTCCCGGGCTGAACATTATCAACGGCGCACCGCAAATACGTGGTGGCAGCGGTTTTAGTTTCGGTGTTGGAAGCAAGGTCGGGATTTTTATCGACGGCATACCCATGCTGACAGCCGATGCCAACCGCCCGATTTGGGATATGCTGCCCACGGACAACATAAAACAAATTGAAGTTATCAAAGGGGCGTCTTCGGTTTTATCGGGTTCTTCATCGCTGAGCGGAGCCATTTACATAACAACAGCCGACCCGCCCATCAAACCCGTTACCCACGTGAAAATGAGTTTGGGCGGCTATTCCACCCCCAAATATTCGTATATGAAATGGTGGAACGATTTTCCTTATATCGGGACATTTTCCATTTCGCACGCGCATGCCTATAAAAATACCGACATCTTTGTGGGTTTCGATACCAAACTGGATCACGGCTACGAAGGGCCGCCCAAACCCGGGCCGCTGGTAGTAGATACGGTAACCGATTTTACCGATGAACAAATGGCCGAACAGCGCTACCGGCTGAACTTCAATATCCGCCGGCGAAGCAAGAAAGTGCAGGGACTGGTTTACGGATTAAATACCAATTTTATGATTCATAATACCAAGCTGATGCTGGCCTGGCTTGACGATTCCGCGGGCTTCTATCGCGCCTATCCCGGCGGGGTGATTTTGCAAAATAAAACGATTTTTTATCTCGACCCTTATGCCACCTATTTTATGGCCGGAGGCACCAAACATTCCATAAAGACACGCTATTTATATGAAAATACCGATATGAGCAACGGCCAGAATACCCAAAGCGAAATCTATTATATGGATTATAATTTTCGTAAGGATTATTCTGTTTTGGGCGGTTTCAAATTTATCGGCGGGATTTCCACACAATACAATAATGTTACTTCCGATATGTATGTGGGCTCCGGCTTGCAAACCAACAACCTCTTGAATATCTCGGCCTATACCGAAGCCAACAAAAAGTTTTTCGAATCATTAAATCTTTCGCTCGGGCTGCGGCTGGAAATGTATAAGCTTAACGGTGGCGTGGCTTATATCAAACCCGTTTTCCGTGCCGGGGCAAGTTTAAAAGTGCTGCAGGAAACTTATGTGCGCGGTTCTTTCGGTCAAGGCATTCGCTATCCGACGATTGCCGAACAGTTTATTCGCTATTCCTCCGGTGTTTTAGGAGTTTTCGAGAATCCGGACCTGGTGCCCGAAACCAGCACCAATGCGGAAATCGGACTTAAACAAGCCTTTAAATTTAATAAGTATTTCGGTTATCTGGATGTATCCTTCTTTTTGCAGAATTATGAAAATACCATCGAATATATTTTCGGGTTTTGGGATTCCACGTACACCTTCGCCATCGGCGGATTTAAATTTGTCAATACGGGAAAATCACGCATCGTCGGCATTGATATTTCGGAAAGCGGAAGCATGAAACTGTTCAAACGACTGCGCGTAAACACTATGGTGGGTTATACCTATATCTCACCGCGCTCACTGGAGCCCGATTATGTTTTTGCACACGATTACAGTTTTAATGGCGGTAAAGATTTCACCTACGAAAATACCAGCGTAAATCCGGACGGGCAAATTCTGAAGTACCGCTTTTTGCATACGTTTAAGGGAGATATAGAATTTGAGTACAAAGGGCTGTTTACCGGACTGAGCATGAAATATTACAGCAAACTGGAAAACCTGGATAAAGCCATTGAAGATTTTGAGGAGGCCA
>CAYUAN010000208.1:0-6321 GCA_964442545.1 uncultured Prolixibacteraceae bacterium
CCAGCTTATCGGCCAAAATACTGTTGGTGCCCAAAAGCACATTATCCAGATTGGTATGCATGGCGTAAAGCGCGATGTCGTTTTTAATGGCTTTCAGTACCACGCGTTCCACATAATTTTTTCCGTTGAGTTTTTTTAAGCCGCCGAAAATTATCGGGTGATGCGAAACAACCAGGCCCGCGCCGCTTTCGATGGCTTCGTCCAGCACCTCTTCGGTAACGTCAAAACATACCAGCGCCTTACTGATTTCCGTGCTTCCCGCCCCGACGATTAAACCCGCATTGTCGTAAGATTCCTGCCAGGCAGGGGGCGCCAGTTGTTCCAATTGGTTTATGATTTCCTGTATTTTCATCTAAATCTGCTTTTGGTGATGAGAGACAAATTTACATTTATTTTCCGGTCAAGGCCAAAGGCACAACCGCTTTTCCAAAATGTTCTTTCCCGGAAACTTCCGGGATGTTTGTTTATTTCTAGAAACGCTAAAAATATAGAAGCGTTCTAAATAGAAACCTTTCTGTGTTAAACAAAAAACAATAAGTTGTAACTGTTAGTGGCTAAGCGGGTTTAATTCGGTAAATGATTACTGAAACAGGCGTCTGTTAAAAAATTGTGATTCGAGGTGTAAAAAAAACTGATTTATCTCAATAAGGTGTAGAGATGCGCCCATATCGATTTCTCTATATTTGCTGACTGACAACAAAAACTAAACATTTACAATATGCAATCTTCATCGATTTCAATAGGTAAATTCCTGTTTAACTGGTTGTTGATGTTTGTGGTTTGGCTTGGCTTTACCACCACATTGGAGCCTACCGAAGTTATTACGGGAGCTGTGGTAAGTTTAATCGTTTCTCTGATGACGGCCGGCGTATTTCGCTGCTGTGCTTTGGATGTATTTCTTCCACAAAAACTCTTTTACATCATCAAATACATTTTTGTGTTTACCATCGCCCTGCTGAAGGCCAATTTTGATGTAGCCCGCCGTGTGCTGAGCCCTTCGCTGCCCATTAATCCGGGTATTGTGGAGTTCGAAACCAGGCTAACCAACGAATTTGCCAAGATGGTGCTGGCCAATAGTATTACGCTGACGCCCGGAACCTTGACCATCGATATGGTAGGCAACCGCTACTATATTCACTGGATTGATGTGCAGTCGGAAGACCCGCAGGAAGCACATCGCTTGATTGCCAAAGATTTTGAAGATATTTTATTGAAGATATTTAAATAGAAACAATTATGGAAACTGTTTTTTATATCGCATTTACGCTGATTGTGCTGGGCTTATTGCTCGGCCTGGTGCGTTTTGTAAAAGGCCCTACGGCAGCCGACCGGGTGGTGGCGCTCGACACCATGTCGATTATCGCGACCTCGGCTTTTGCCCTGATGGCTTTATTTTTTGATCGTTACATTTATATTGATGTGGCATTAATCTACGCTGTGCTCGGATTTATCGGCGTAATCGTTATTGCCAGATATTTGGAGGGCGCGCTATAATGGAAGTATTGGAATATATCGGTGCAGGATTTGTATTGCTCGGAAGCGTATTTCTCTTCCTCGGTGCTTTGGGTATCTATCGTATGCCTGATGTGTATAACCGGCTTCAGGCGGGAACCAAAGCCACCACTTTGGGAGCAATGAGTTTAATTATGGGTGTGGGCTTTCTGGAGCCCGATTGGATGTTTAAGTCGATTATCATTGTGATTTTTATCGCCATTGCCAGCCCGCTGAGTTCGCACGCTTTGGGACGTGGTGCCTACCGTGCCAGTCTTACGCCATTTATGAAAAAGAAAATGGACGCCTACGAAAGCGAGTTACAACAAGAAAAAAAGGAGGAATAAGCTATGTTATTCAACACGATTATACTATTAATACTGGCTGTGATTCTTTTGGCGGCGGCCATTTATGCCGTGGTGCAAAAGGATTTGCTCTATGCCGTGATCGCCACAGGGGTAATCAGCCTGATTCTGTCGGTTTTCTTTTTCATCATGCAGGCGCCCGATGTGGCCCTGACCGAGGCGGCCATTGGCATCGCCCTGACCACCATTGTATTTATCATCACCATCCGCAATACCAGCCGGCGTGAAGATGAAGTCCCCGTTGAGAAAGAGCCGGACGGAAACGAAAACAAGAATTAAAGCTTTGAAAGGAAATTAGCTATGAAGAAATTACTGGTAATTTTACTTTTGGCGGTTGTGGGATATTCCCTGATTAACGCCCTTACCAATGTGAAATTTGGTGAGAACCGGATCGGAACACCCCAAGACGAAAAAACCGTTTCGGCCTATTATCTGAACAATACGCCCGAAAAACTATCGGTAGCCAATGTGGTAACCGCCATTGTGGTAAACTACAGGGGCTTTGATACTTTGGGTGAGGTGAGCGTGCTGTTTTTGGCCGCTACCGGTCTGGGCAGCATCCTCTATCGCCGCCGTAAGAAAGGCGAGGCCGAAGAAGCTATTTTGAAGCCCTCCTCACAACTTATTCAGGCAGGTTCGAAACTGATATTCCCGGCTATCCTGGTGTTGGGCGCTTATGTGTTTATTCACGGACACCTGACCCCCGGAGGAGGTTTTCAGGGGGGCGCCATCATTGCCACCGGCTTTTTGCTGATGATGATGGCCTATAAAGATTATAAGGTGAGCCACGGTGTATTGATGTGGGTGGAATCACTGGCCGGAATCACTTTTGCCGGGATCGGCATTATCGGCTTGATTAGCTCACAATCGTTTTTGGAAAACTTCATGCCCGTGGGTCAGCTCAACGCTCTGTTCTCGGGAGGAATTATTCCCATTATTTATATCGCGGTAGGTTTTAAGGTTGCGGCCGAGCTTACCGGAGTGCTCGAAACTTTGTTGAACATTAAAGATAAACGCTAAAATGAACGTGGATTATTATGAATTGATGAGCATCGGGGTATATGGTTCGGCAATCGGACTGATCCTTATCGGGCTTTATGCCGTGCTCATAAAAAAGCACCTTACTAAAATAGTGATTGGGCTGTCAATTATCGATGCAGGTATTCATTTATTGTTTATCGCCATTGGATATGTCAGCAAGGGTACGGCTCCTATATTCTCGCCTGCCGGCGAAAAGCTGGTAGCCGAAGGGCAGCCGATGGTGGATCCGGTGCCGCAGGCATTGGTGCTTACCGCAATCGTTATCGGTTTTGCCGTTACTGCCGTGGCCTTGTCACTGGTAATACGGCTTTACAGACATCATCATACAGCAAGAATTGATCAAATAAAAACATTGAAATGGTAGTAAGTCCGGTACATTATATCGCAGTGCCGCTATTGGCGGCTTTTCTGATTCCGCTGCTCGGAAAGATTAGCAGGGAGTTGGTACGAATCGTTCCCGGTTTGGTAATCGGGTATTTATCGGTGGTTTCCGTAATCCTGATGCAACAGGTAATCAGCACGGGTGAACCCATTGTGGAAATTATCGCCGGTTGGCAAGCCCCTTGGGGCATCAATCTGGTGTTTTCCGCCTTTACGGGTTTCCTGGTTACGTTGATGACTTTTATGGCATTCCTGATTTGGATTTACAGCTACCGCTTTAAAAAGGTGGATGACGAACCCGCCCAAAAGTATTTTATTCTGTTTATGATGCTGGTTACCGGTACCATCGGAATCGTGCTGACGGGTGATATCTTCAACCTCTTTGTGTTTATGGAAATTACGGCCATCGCCGCCTATTCGCTTACGTCTTTTTATCGCGACCGCGACGGTGCCGAGGCCGGTTTCAAATATTTGCTGATTGGCTCCTTTGCCTCCACGCTGATGCTTTTGGCCATTGTACTGCTTTACACTCAGGTGGGCACTTTGAATATGGCCGAAATTGCTTCGCGGATGCATCTGGTTCCCACACCGATGAAAATTACCATCTTCATTCTGTTTATCGTGGGGCTGGGCATTGAGGCCGAGATGTTCCCGCTGAACGGATGGGCTCCCGATGCGTATTCACAGGCGCCCGGCCCGGTAGGGGTAACCTTTGCCGCTTTGGTGGTGAAAGCCGGGGTATATAGCTTGATTCGTGTGGCATTTACGATGTTCGATATTCACGGTGTCAATGAGTTCCTGATTATCATGGGCGCGATGACGATGATTATCGCCGAGGTTTCCGCCTTGCGGCAAACCAATCTGAAAAGAATGCTGGCCTACTCCAGTATCGGGCAAATGGGTTTTGTGCTGATTGCCTTCGGAATTGGAACTAATGAAGCGGTTTTCGGAGCTCTGTTCCTGATGCTGAACCATGCCGTAATCAAAGGCCTGCTCTTTATGTCGGGTAGCTACCTGGTTTATAATACGCCTTCAAAAGAAATTAAAGATATGTCGGGCATCGGGCATAAACTGCCGATGGTTTCCCTCTTCTTCGCACTGGGTGCGTTGGCCATTGTCGGACTGCCGCCTTTCGCGGGATTCTGGAGCAAGCTCTACATCCTGATGGCTACGGCCGATTCCGGATTGTATGCCCTGATGGCTACCATTCTTGCGGTAAGTATCATTGAATTGGTGTATTATCTGCGTGTGCTGGGCCGTTTGTATTTCGGCAAGCCGCAAAACAATGTGATATTGCAAAAACCTACTTTCGGCGGTATCTTGTCGATGACTGTTTTGGGTATTGCCATTGTGGCTATCGGATTCCATCCCGACCTGGTATCGTCCTTTATTCATAACGCCGCCGATACCTTATTGGACCGCGCCGGATATATTCACAATATACTTCCGGATATTGATTTAACGAATTTGTAAACTCCAAACCATAGAAAAATGAACAGTTTATTGCTAATCATAATCATATTACTCGGTGGGGCGATACTTGCGTTTCTGGCCAATCGCATACTGCCTGTGCTGAGTGGAATCGTGAGTTTTCTTTCCATAGGAGCCTCCGCCCTGATTTTCTTCCTGCAGGTGCACGCCAGCGATGTGTACAGCCTTAAGGTAATGGACAACCTGACCCTCAGTTGGGGCGTAAATGCCTACTCTTGGGTTTTTGCCGCTATGGTTCTGGGGCTTGCCGTATTTGTTTCGCTTTATGCCATCGCTTTTATGCAAGGCAAAGACCGTTTGGGTTATTTCTTTTTCAACTTTACTTTGACCATTATGGCCATGTTGGGCATCGTATTCAGTAAAGACTGGATTTCGCTCTTTATCTTTTGGGAAATTATGACCTGGTCGTCCTTCCTTATCGTGATTTATGCCGGTATTTCCGAAGGGCGTGTGGGAACAAAATATATGATTTTCAGCGCCTTTGGCGGATATTCGATGTTGATGGCTATTTTGGTAAGCAATCATTTGATTGGCAGTTTCCAGATTGCCGACCTGGTAAACGGATTTGCCAACCTTTCCGTTGGAAACCAGGCGCTGATTGGTATATTGCTGATGGTTGCTTTCGGGGTTAAATCAGCCGTAATGCCGCTGCACGTTTGGGCGCCGCGGGCATATTCCGATTCCCCGATGGCCTTTACCGCCATTTTCTCCGGATTGCTCTCGAAAATGGGTGTATTCGGAATGGGTATTTTGCTCATCAGTGTATTTGCCCAAAGCAGCATCGGAAACACCTGGATTTTCAGTGATGTATTGGCCTGGCTGGGTGCTATTACCTCGGTGATTGCCACATTCTATGCCGTGATTCAAAAAGACGCCAAACGACTATTGGCATATTCGTCCATCGCCCAACTGGGTTATATTATTGTGGGATTGGCCATTGGCACGAAACTGTCGGTTATGGCCGCTATTTTCCTGGCTGTGGTACATGCCATTTTCAAAGGAACCTTATTTATGGTGGTGGGCGCCGTGGAACGTCAGGCGGGCACGACCAATATGGAGGAGCTGGGTGCCTTGATTCGCAAAATGCCCTGGACGTTTATGGCGGCATTGTTTTCCATTATCGCCTTGGCGGGCGTGCCTCCCTTGGGTGGTTTCGTGGGAAAATGGATGCTGTATGAATCCATGATTACCTCCGATTTCAGCAATCATTATTTTCTGGTAATAATGGTATTCCTGTCCAGCACAGCGGCATTCTTGTACAGCTACCGTTTCTTGTTCGGATTGTTCCTCGGACAGGAAGAGCCCGAATGGGACCACGTAAAAGAAGCCCCGGCCCTGATGGTCATTCCGATGGTGATTCTTTCCTTATTATTATTGGTAATTGGAGCTTTCCCCGGATTATTGTTCGAGCCGATTGCCAATGCCATGGGTTACCTTGGTATGGGTGATGTAAACTGGGATATGACGGTATTACACAATATCTGGGGCGATTCGGTACATATGGATTATATCTGGACCTCCATTATAATCATGTTTGTCATCGGTGCTTTAT
>CAYUAN010000209.1:0-2500 GCA_964442545.1 uncultured Prolixibacteraceae bacterium
AACGCCTGAATATACTGACCGTTCAGTATATTTCCACTATAGGCCAATCATTATTTTCGCTGATTAATAACTAATTAACTAACCAAACCAACCTACTCGTAAATACTCTCGCTGCGTTAACTGCTGTAAAGTTATCAAAAAACCGGAGAATTATGAGATTTGATGTAGTTATAAAATTTTGAAAAGCAGGACAAGTTAACTTTCTGCTTTTTTAATTCAGGGGGAATTGCAAGCGAGCTTGCTTTTTATCTCAGGGGATTGCCGCCTGCGGCGGCGAGCCCTGAGCGGGTGGTGTCAGCAATTTTGAAAAGCTGCAAAAGTTAACTTTCTGCTTTTTTAATTCAGGGGGAATTGCAAGCGAGCTTGCTTTCCCCCTGAATTAAAAAAGCACGAAACCTACGGTTTCGTGCTTTTCAAAATTGCTGCGGAGAAAGAGGGATTCGAACCCCCGGAGGTGTGACCCTCAACGGTTTTCAAGACCGCCGCATTCGACCACTCTGCCATTTCTCCGTCGGCAAAATTAAAGTATTTTCTTTTTCGCGCAAGAGTTTTTTAGGCTTTATTGAAAATAATTAATAAGGCTTTGGTTTTAAGATATATAATACTATAAAAAATTCTACTTAGCCCTGTTTCCGTTAATAAAATCCGGTTTTCCAAAGGATTTTCCGACATGTTTTTGATAAATACGGATGCTATTCCGCCGCCTTTTCCTGAGCAAGAAACTGCCGGTGCTTATGTACAAATTTTATATCCCGCCAGTCAAAATCATCGCCAAGGGCTGCACGTACCTCCCCCATTGTCGCATCGGGATGCTCGTCGTAGAAAGCCATAATGTCTGCTACTTTATCCTCCGGCACAAACTCATCCACATCCAGTTCGCCCGTGCCTACGTAATACGCTAAATGACCTTCAACCGTACTTTCGGCCAGGCCCAAAGCGGCAGCAATCTCGGGAATATCCTTTCCGCCTGAAACAATTGGAAAGACTCCGTACGCTTACCTCCCGCCGGGCGCTTTTTCTTCTTCGGTTTATCCTCCGCTATTTCCAATTCGGGCTCCGGCAAGGGAATATTGTTTTCGACCATATACTCCTTCACCATATCAATCAAAACCTCGCCGTATTGCTCCACCTTCTTCTTCCCTACTCCGTTTATCTTTAGCAGTTCTTTGGTGCTTGTCGGCAAATTATCGGCTATGCCCTGAATCATTTTATTGGAAGCCACCTGATATAATGCCACAAGGCGCATATCAGCTTCTTCCTTGCGCCAGAATTTCAGCATTTGATACAGCTCAGGATGCTTGGAATCGGCTTCCTTCGTCACAATCTTAACCTTCTTTTTCCGCCCTTCCTCGGCTATGGCCGCTTTCGCCCGCACCTCCAGATATTGTTCAATGCGGAAGCCCTTTTTGCATACCTCCAGACTTTTTTGCTTTACACGCAGCAACTCGCCTATCTGATCCAAAGCATCCTCCACCGCCTTGCGGGTTTCCTTATTATCCGACTCAAAGGTGGCCGCTGCGAGCGGTTTCAACAAATGCTCGTCCAGGTATTTATGGAAATATTCCGAGCCCTTGCGGATGCGTTCCTGCAGAAACTCATTTTGCTCCACATCGGGATTATCCTGCAGAATTTGTTGCATCTGCGCGATAAACCCTTTCGACACCTTATTCAATTCGGGAATGCGCTCTTTATTAATCGCCATAACGACCTCTTTCAGATTTCCCAGAGCGGCTTTTCCCTGCTCCCACAACACTTTCTCCAAACGCTCGAACCAATAGGCCAAGCGCCCGAACGAAAACAGTTCCTGCAATAGTTCAAACTGATAACGCTGCCGCGCTAGGCGCAGCTGCTCCTCATCCGGTTGGTTTTCGCTTACCTTACGGTTAAACTCTCCCACTTCGCGGTCGCAGATAATGGCCGAAGGCGAGATTTTGGTACTCAATACCAAACCTTCCAAAGTACGGCAACGGCTCAGCGCCACATAGGTTTGCCCGTGGGCAAAGGCGGCTGCGGCATCAATTATGGCCTTATCGAAGGTGAGTCCCTGGCTTTTGTGAATAGTTATGGCCCAAGCCAGGCGCAGCGGATATTGGGTAAAGGAACCCACCACCTGCTCTTTGATCTCTTTCGTTTGTTCATCCAGGCTGTATTTTACATTTTCCCAGGTTTCCGTTCCCGCGTAAATATCGTCCTCGCCCTCACATTCCACTACGATTTCATCATCCGTAAACTTCTTGATTACCCCGATCTTTCCGTTGAAATACCGCTTCTCGGGCGAGCTGTCGTTTTTCACAAACATCACCTGCGCGCCAACCTTCAGTTCCAACTCAAAATCCGTGGGATAGGAATATTCCGAAAACTCCCCGCTCACCTTCGCCTCGAAGAAGCGGGATTTTGATTTCAGCCCGGCCAAATGCTTTTCATTAATCCGGTCGGCAGCATTATTATGGGTGGTCAGCGTAATATAGCCCTCATCATCCTTGGGGCGAAAATCGGGTTT
>CAYUAN010000210.1:0-4469 GCA_964442545.1 uncultured Prolixibacteraceae bacterium
GCCAAAGCCCCGCCGATAAGAAAACCGGGTAAGGTGCGGCCCAAAAGCAGCAATACAAATTCAAGGATAAAGGCCTCGCTCATGATGCCAATCATCGGGCCGAAGATAATGGCCGAAGGCGACAGCGATTTCATCAGGGCGGCGATTACGCCGGCCCGCCAGATTAAGCCGCGCTCGGGCCACATCCGGCTGAAGGCCACCACGAAAGCCACACTCAGAAAGGACATAAACGTACCGCTCATCGGCACGCGGAGGTTATGCAAAAAGCTTCCCAGAATGATTTCGTTGGCCGCCCAGATGCTTCCGATGGCGGCGGCTTTCAGCCATAAACCGGAGATATGTGTTTGCTTAAACTCTCTCATTCTTTCTCCGGCATTTTATTTTTCTTCACGTAAAATGTGCAAAAAGCTTTGCAGGTTCATCAGGCGCAGCGCGAATGAGGACATTAAAATCAGTCCTCCGGCTATGCCCAATCGTATCATCCAGTCGAATGGCAGCTGCTCCGAAATCCAGTTGAGCACAAACAGACTAAGCACAAAAGCAAAAAGACGCAGCAGATATTTGGCCTCGAAATGAATATCCAGTATGCGGAAAGCCAGGAATACCTGAATAATGGCGGTTACACCTTGTGCGCTTAAACTTGCCCAGGCCGAACCCATTGCTTTCATATCGGGAATCAAATAAAGGTTGATGCCCAAACTGAGGATTACGCCCACAAAGGCCATGCGGTTCAATACGCTCAGACTGCCGTTTGCCGTTAGCAGCGTGCCGAATATGTACGTGGTGGAAGTGGCCACATAGGTAAACATCATCACCATAAAAATATGGGCGCTTTCCAGCATGCGGCTGTCGTACTGCGCCAGCGTTTCGGTATCGTGCCGGTGGTAAAGCAGTCGCATAATTTCTTCACCGTAAAATAAGGAGCTTACGGCAATAGCTGTCGAGAGTAGGAACAAAAGCGTAAAACTCAACTTCAGAATCTGGCTGAGGTTTTCGCGGTCTTTAATCATCTTGGCGAAAATGGGCAACAGCAGCACGGCAAATAATACGCCCGACATATTGTTGGCTACATCAAGCAGGCGGTAGGCGCTGGCGTAAATTCCCGATTGTAAATCGCCGTCTTCGGGAAGCAGGCGCTCAATCAATACCGAGTCGATGCGATTGTACATGCTCATCAGCAGAATCAGCACGAAATAGGGGAAACTTTGTTTGATAATCAAAGCAAAAAAAGCAGGGCTCCAGTTCAGGCGGCGGAAATGTGTTTTCGACAGCACCACACCCAGGGCTATCAAGGCCGTTAGTCCGTATGACAGCGTTTGTGCATATACAAACCACTCGATGCGGAAAGGCTCATCGGTAACATTTCCCCACAAAAGAATGCTGCAGACAATAATAAGAATCAGCCGGTCGAGTACCGATAACACACTGTCGGTGCGGAACATCAGCAGGGCCGAAATGTTTGATCGGAGGTAAAGAATCAAGGCCAGCAGAAACTGGTTGAATCCGATAATGGTCAGCAGGTAAAGCTGACGGTCGTTATAGCCAATCAGGTAACCCACGGTGAGTATGGTCGCCATATATACCACTCCAAACAAAAAGCGCAGAATGATAATGCTGGAAAAATGCTTGGTCAGCAATTGGTTGTTTTGGGCGATATTACGGTTGTTGTAGTTGGAAATACCCCAGTCGAGCAGAATCTGAAACAGAAAAGCGAAACTCAGTATGGTAAAATAAAAACCATATTCGGAAGTGCCCACCGTATTTTGCACGCTCCGGTCGATACCGAAAACCCAAAAAGGCTTAATCAGAAAGTTTAAAAAAACAATCAGTATCAAGTTGGTGATAAACTTCCTGCGCATATTCTTGCTTCGATTTGGTTGTTTGCGAATCCCGTTTTCGTAGTCAGGAAACGTAGGCCCGTGCAATCTATTGTTATAAATACATCCGGGCGTTTACAAAAGTAAAAAAATAGGTACACAAAGCTTGTTTTTCGTTAAATATTCTTAGCTTTGCGTCCCTCGAAAAAATCAGCTGCGCCATTTTATGCGGTGATATTCGGGAACTTAACAATAATTATGAATGCAGGCCGTTTCCGCCTGATTTTAAACTGCATTTTTGCAAAACAAATTACGCTTATGAATAAGTTAGCCGTTGTTGCTTTCGGAGGAAACGCTCTTTTGCGTGGAGACCAAAAAGGCACTATTGACGAACAAGAGGAAAATATATTTAATGCCTGTCAGGATATTGTGGAACTGATTGAGCAGGGCTACGACCTGGTCATTGGCCACGGTAACGGCCCGCAGGTGGGCAATGTGTTGTTGCAGCACGAAGCAGGATTTAAGATTTTCGGGATTCCGAAAATGCCGATGGATATTTGTGTGGCCGAAACCCAGGGTTCCATTGGTTATATGATTGAGCAGCAGTTGCACAATGTGCTTTTGGAGCGCGGCATCAAAAAGAATATTATTACCCTGATTACCCAGGTGATTGTGGATAAAAACGACCCGGCCTTTAAAAGGCCGCAAAAGCCTGTCGGCCCTTATTATACGGAGGACGAGATGGAGGGAATGCGTGCCCGGGGCGATTGGGAATTTAAGGAAGACCCGGCAGGCCGCGGATGGCGCCGTGTGGTGGCTTCGCCCAAACCGCAGCGCATCAACAATCAGGATATTGTGGAACAATTGGCCCGTCAGGGAAATATCGTAATCACCGTAGGTGGGGGCGGAATTCCGGCTTATGTTCAACAAAACGGCAAGCTTATGGGTATTGATGCCGTGATTGATAAGGATTTGGCTTCGGCAACGCTGGCTTCCAATATCAAGGCGGATGAGTTTTACATTCTTACCGATGTGCCCAATGTGTTTATCAACTTCAATACGCCCGAGCAGAAAAAGCTCGAAGAGGTGACTGTTTCGGAAATGAAAAAATATTTGGCTGAAGGGCAGTTTACCGAAGGTAGTATGGCCCCGAAAGTGCGTGCGGGTATTCACTTTGTGGAAAACGGCGGCAAACAAACCGTAATAACCGATTCAAGAAAATTATCCGAACCCGGTGTGGGTACACGGATTCAAAAAGATAAAAACTAATACTAACACCAAAATAATTACAACAATGGCATTTAATTTAAGAAATCGCAACTTCCTGAAATTATTGGACTTTACTCCAAAGGAAATCAAGTTTATGCTTGATATGGCAATGGACTTGAAAACTGCGAAATATGCAGGTACCGAGCAACAAAAACTAAAAGGAAAAAATATTGCCTTGATTTTTGAAAAATCATCCACTCGTACACGCTGCGCCTTCGAAACGGCCGTGCACGACCAGGGCGGAAATGTAACCTACCTCGGGCCTTCGGGTTCGCAAATCGGGACCAAGGAAACCATGAAGGATACCGCCCGCGTACTGGGCCGTATGTATGACGGTATTGAGTACCGCGGTTTCGGACAAGAGATAGTGGAAGAATTGGGTCAATACGCCGGTGTGCCGGTATGGAACGGTTTGACCAATGAGTTTCACCCCACCCAGATTCTGGCCGATTTCCTGACGATGATGGAGCATAGCGATAAGCCGCTGCATCAAATCAGTTTCGCTTATTTGGGCGATGCCCGCAACAATATGGGTAATTCGCTGATGATTGGTGCCGCCAAGATGGGAATGGACTTCCGCGCCGTGGCGCCTAAGGCCGTACAGCCTGCCGATGAGCTGGTGGCTCAGGCCCGTGATATTGCCCGCGAAACCGGAGCGACCATCACCATTACCGACAATGTGGAAGAAGGTGTAAAAGGATGCGACTTCCTCTATACCGACGTTTGGGTGAGCATGGGCGAGCCGGATGAGGTATGGAAAGAGCGCATCGAACTGCTGAAACCTTATCAGGTAAATAAGGCTGTAATGGAGGCCACCGGAAATCCGAAGGTGAAGTTTATGCACTGCCTGCCGGCATTCCACAACCGCGACACCAAGGTTGGCGAGGAGATTTATCAGAAATTCGGCATCGACGCTATGGAGGTTACCGACGAGGTATTCGAATCGGAAGCCAGTATCGTCTTCGACGAGGCCGAGAATCGTTTGCATACTATCAAAGCCGTTATGGTGGCTACTTTGGGCGCGTAAAAGCAAAGCCTGAAAATATAAAAGGGGTTGTCTTAAAAGTGTTGATTTATTTCCGTACGGAAAATAAATCAACACTTTAGACAGCCTCTTCTTTTTGCTAAAACTTCAGCGCGTATTGCAAGCGAATAGTACGGGGTGATTCCGCTTTCAGGGGGCGAATGGAATACCAGCGGTTGGTAATATTATTGATGGCCAGCGTAAGTTTATGATGTTCGCCAAAGGCGTAACCTAAACGAAAGTCCATCACGAAATTGCCGTTGTTTTCATTATAAAAATAGTCCATATACTGAATGGGCTGCATGGTTCCCCCCATATTTTCGGTGGCCTCCTCAAAATCTTCAATGGCTTTATCCAGG
>CAYUAN010000211.1:0-10130 GCA_964442545.1 uncultured Prolixibacteraceae bacterium
ATTCTCGGGTTGTTTAAGTGATGAGGGTAAAACTTCCATACGCACAATTAACGGAAACCTAATTTCGGCGCATGAATCAGGCAGCCCCAAAACAAAAAAAGCCGGTCACGTTTGTGCCGGCTTTTTTCGTGATCCCTCCGAGGCTCGAACTCGGGACCCTCTGCTTAAAAGGCAGATGCTCTACCTGCTGAGCTAAGAGATCAATACTCACTATCGCTAATGAGGCTGCAAAGATAAAACCTTTTTTTAATTTGAAACAAGAAAAACGACAAAAATATTTTAAAAAAATACGGCTGTTTCTAAGTGTTTAATATCTTGATATATAGGTCGTGAAATTTCTCCTTGTTTGCCCGGGTTCTGTGGGTAATTAATACTTTTTAACGTCATTATTTAATTACTTTTGCCGCCGGTTTTATCAGAACAGACAAATGATGCAATCCAAAGCGGCACGGTGGAATTTTAACGCCTTTCTATGGCATGCGGTATTTTTATCGCTGGCATCCAATTTTATGGATGTGAATACCATTGTGCCCTCCATGATTCTGAAGCTGGGCGGTAACTCGGTACATCTGGGTTTCCTGACCACCATTATGATTGGCGGGGCCAGTTTTATGCAGTTGGTGTTTTCGGTTTTTCTGTCGCGGGTGGCTTACAAAAAGAAATGGTTGCTCCTGGGAATTAATGTGCGGGTGGCGGCGCTGATTAGTCTGGCGGCATTGTTTTATTACTCGGTAAATCTGTCCCCGGATTTTACGCTCTTTAGTTTATTCGCCCTGATTACCATTTTTTCCTTTAGCGGCAGTTTCGCCAATGTCTCGTATATCGACCTGAACGGGAAAGTGATTGACAGTGGCCGGCGGAAACATTTTTTCTCCTTAAAACAATTTCTGAGCAGCACGGGCCTGATTGTCTCGGCTTTGGTGGCTCGGCAACTGCTGAAAAAAACAGAATTCCCCGATAACTATACCTTATTGTTCTTGTTGGCGGGTATCCTGCTTTTTATCGCTTCATTCGGTTTTTATGCCATTAAAGAACGAGTTCCCTCATCAAGCAAGAAACGCAAGTTCGCCGATTTCTTTCGGCAGATGCCGGCAGAGGTGCGCTCCAACGCTAATCTGAAATACTATCTGTTTATTATCAATTTTTTAGGAATCGGGGTAAGTCTGTTGCCCTTTGTAATCCTGCTGGCAAAAAAACAGTTTGCCTTTAGCGGGGCAATGGTTGGAAACTTCCTGTTGTTTAGCACCATCGGAATGCTGATTGGCAGTCTGAGTCTCTATTTTATGGCCAAAAAGTTCAGCTATAAAAACGTGCTGACCTTCGATGTATTCCTGGGTGCTTCCTTACCTGTCGCGGCACTGCTGTTTACCGGAAATGAGCTGCTCTTTCAATTGATTTTCGTTTTAGCGGGTATATTTGTTTCCACCTATAAAATTTCCGTTAACGGCATTCTGATTGAAATTTCCAGTATTGAAAACCGGACGCTCTACGCCGGAATGTCGGGCGCGGGAAATATATTTACGATGATTTTCCCCATTCTGGCCGGCTATTTTATTTCGGCCTTTGGTTTTAATTGGGTATTCGGTTTTATGAGTCTGTCGATGTTAAGCAGTATTTATTTTATCCGGCGATTAAATTGTCGTTAACTTTGCAAACGGAAAATGGAGCGATTATGGAAGATTTATTAGCTAAGGCGGCAGCATTTATGCAAGAAGAAAAATGGGAGCAGGCATTGGAATTGCTCAATACGGCTTTTGAGAAAGACGAACAAAACACCAAGGTGCTCGAACAACGCGCCGAGGTATTTCATAAGCTCAACCGCTTGGGCGACGCCATCAACGACCTGAACCGCTATCTGAAAATAGCCCCCGGTGATGAAGAAATAAAAGCCCGGAAAGAATTGTTGCAAACGATTCTGAAAAACAGCCAACTCGACATTTACGCCTGCACCAATACCCATCTGGATCCCTGGTCCTGATTTATCGTGCCTGCAAGGAAAATTTCCCCGGAATCTTAAAGTGATTTAAGATTTTCAAACAATGAAAACAATACTCCATCACCCCAATAAACCTGCCTTCGGCAGGCAGGCCTCCCTACCGGATTTCCTCCCGACAGGGACGGCATCAACCCTTCCTCTTCCGTACCAAAGCATATACCTTCTCCCATTCCACCAACTGAATCACCGCCATCAGCAGAAAAACCAATCCGATAATCCGGTAGCGCGAAATAGCTCCCAATACGGGTATCGTCAGGCCGGTAATCAACAAATTTCCCAAGGCGTACAGCAGGGCCATCCACAGCAGATTTTTATTCTTGATTTCCCCTTGCGGAAAAATGACAATCAAAAGCAGTAGTGCGAAAAGCAGTAGATTTTCCAATGCCGCGGCCCACATCAGTGCGTTTTCCGCCTCCCAGGGTGTAGGGCGAAACAGGCTGTTTACCAAGGCGCCCGGACTGTTGGAGATAAGCGACCAGGTGTCCGCTTCAAAACTGCTGCTGATAATCTGACTGCCCGCCCGTTCTTCTTCGGCAAGTTGGGCAAAGGCCGCACGCTTTTCAATCAGGAGCCCGTAGAAGTCGGTGCCCGTAATTTGTTTGGATTCGCTGGCAAGGCTAAGCGCGATAAACAGCAGAATAAAATAGGGGAGCAGCGGCAGGCGTTGCGGCTTGAGGTAATTCCACAGATAAGCCAGGGAAATGGGGAGAAACAGCACGGCCAGTAACGCTCGCGTTTGAAACAGGAAGAAAAATCCCAGCAGCACCATAAAAAAGCGCATAATCGGTTTGCGTCCTTTCAGGGCGAAGCCGCCGCAATTCAGAATCAGGCCGATAAAGAAAAAGGCCAGGCTTTCTTTCAATATCCCCGACGACCAGAATACCACGGACGGAAAAGCGAATACCGCCAAAAAAATCAGCCATTTGCGCTCGGGCAACTGGCGGTAGAAAAAGCGAAATATCCAAAACAGCCCCATAAAACTCATAAAGCTGAAAACCACCACATGCACAGCGTAGCTTTTCAGGCTGAAGAGCGAAATCAGCATATTCACACGGATGATCAGGCGGTTGTTCCCGAAAACGGTACTTTGCTTACGGTCCCAGTTCCGGGTGGCGTTCAGCACGGCCTGTGCTTCGGGATTTTCCGCTTTATCCGAAATAAAAAAATGAAAAAAGTCCGCCGGATGCTCCGGAAATAAACGGTGCATAATTAGGGCGTCGTCGTAATAGCGGAAAATATCGGCCTTGGAGCGATCGGGATAATGTTGGGTATAAATCAGAAACATCAGCCCCGCGGCCAGAAGTTTAAGTGCGAAAGCCCCCGCGAACCAATGTTTGGAAATGCCGCGGGCACCAAACATTTTGATTTTATAAATTGCCGCAAATGCTCCGGCGATAAATGCTATGCTAATCAGATACGAAACCATCGGAGGTCAAAAGTACAAAAAAGAAAACCTGCCTCCGCCGGAATATCCCGCAAAGACAGGTTTGTGTATTATTATTTAGTAGCCGTATTTTTTTACAAAGGCAATTGTCGCTTATTGCAACACAATTTCCACGCGACGGTTTTGGGCGCGGCCTTCTTTCGTGCTGTTTGAAGTTACCGGGCTCAGACTGGCCACGCCGTAAGCTTGCAGCTGCCCGTCATCCACGCCATAATCGTTTACGAGCGCGTTCATCACAGCCTTGGCCCGCTCTTCCGACAGGCTTTTATTGGCGGCAAAATCGCCCGTATTATCCGTGTGCCCCACAATAAAATACTTTTGGTCCGTGTGACTTTTCAAATATTCGGCGATATTCGTCAGCGCACTTTTTGATTTATCGCTTAAGCTCGCTTTCCCTGTCTCGAAATAAATACCGGCCAAAGCCAGATGGCCCTCTGCATCAATTTTTTCGCTTAAGCTTTTGGCGGTAACCAGGTCGTCTTCCATTGCCTGCACTTCAATAATGTCAAGCGTGATTAGCGGTTTATTCCAATAAACGATATATCCGACAACATAAACATCATTGTTCCCGATATGTTTCTTTGCGGCAAAATAAGCAAATTCCTCCCGGAAACCGGGCTTTTCGGCACCGCGCGGCAAGGCGTTTAATCCGTTAAACTCGCCGATATACAATTGCTCGCTTAAATTCAAGTTGGAATTCTTTTGGTCCAGCGACAGCAAAATCTCATAGCCCGCTTTTTTCAGGGCGTTTTCGTAGCTGCTGGAGATTTCAAATACGGAATGCTCTTTGGGTGCATAGTACTGCATCCGGAAAATACTGCCGTCTATTTCGTAATTATTTATTTTGTTTTCCTCCTTTGACAAAACAAAATAGCGGTCAAAGTTTTTTGACTGATACCATACAAGCCAGGAATCCTTGAAGGGGGAAATCAGGTTTATCGGATCGCCTTCCGGAGCATTTTGCTCAAACGAACCGGCTTCCATCACATCCTCGGTAATCAGGTTCGCGTTACTGAACCAGCTCACATAAATCAAAGTGTAAATGTCTTTTCCGTCCTCGTTTTTGTGGGCAATCAGCAGACCGTTTTCATCGCTTTCCGGAACATAGGAATAGCCGAATTTTTCCGCCCCGAGCTTTTTGTAGTATTCATTGAAAAACAATTGGGCCGTCATACCTATATTTTGCTGACTGGCTTTGGCAAAATCGATTTCAAAACCTTTGGCTTCCAGCTGTGCTTTCAGTTTCTCGATAATCACATCAGGTTTATAGTCTGCCGATGCCGAATACTGAATCCGGTACAGCTCACCGCTAATGGTAGCCGGATATTTGAAGGTGAAAGACTTGCTTTTGAAATTAAAGGGTATTTGCAGCTTTGCAGCTTTGTTTACTTTGTAGAATTCAATATACGATCCATCGAAACGAGGAACCAGGGGGTAATCTTTGCTGCCGTCAATATCCGAATCTCTCTGGGCGAACAAATTGCCTGAGATCAACACGAAGAGGAGCATGCTGAGCATTAGTACAGTCTTTTTCATGATGTATATATTTAGTAAAAATATTAATTAGTTGCTTCGCTTGCCGTCGTGTCTGCTTCTGTAATCTCCGGAGCTTCCCGGTTTTCATAGGTTTCAATCAGCAGCAATGTGCCCATGGCCTTGCCGATGGTTTCCATATTTTTGTTTATGGCTCGCAAATCATCAGCCGACCAGCCGCGCGCGTCAATCTTCTTTCCTATTTCTTTGGCTTCTTTGAGATATTCATCTTTGCCGTTCACAAGGCGGATTTGTTTCAGGGTCATAATCGAATACATGGCTTTTTGAGTAAAATCCGAAACCTCTGCGAAACGTTTGACATCAGCCTTTGCCGAATCAATATCCGGATAGCCGTTTTCTACAAAATAGGCCTCCAGTTTCACGCGGTCCATTTGGGCTGCATCTGCCGAATCCATATCTATAAGGCCACTCATCAGCTTGTCGATTCTCGCCCAATCTTCATCCGTGATTTTCCTGTCCGTAAGACTCAGCTCCATATCCTTGATTAGCTTTTCGCTAAACAAGCCGGTATTTTCTTCAGGGTTTTCTTCCTCCTCATTTTGCATCTCTTTGGCATTATCCGCCATCTTTTTTACTTGCTTCATTTGGTTTAGAAGACTGTCGCTATTATCTCCTCCTCCGCATGAGCCGAAAAACATCAATGCGGGAAACATTAAGCAGAATAGAATTTTTTTCATGATTTTAGTTTTAGTAATTAAAATTAATGTTTTTTAAAAAACAAAGGTAGGCTAAAGATAAAGCCAAAAGCAAATGTCAATCATGAGATTAGGCATAAAAAAATCGCTATTAAAGTTGTTTTATAGGCATAGGATATATTCAGGCATAAAAAAAGCCCGCTGATTTCAGCGGGCTTTGTTCTTTCAAAAAAGTTCTTTGGAATATATTAGATAACTCTTACGTTTACTGCATTCATTCCTTTTTTACCTTCTTTTAATTCGAATTCAACAACATCGCCTTCACGAATTTCGTCGATAAGACCTGAAATGTGTACGAAATGTTCGTTTTCTGAATCCTCTTCTTTAATAAAACCAAAACCTTTGGTATCGTTAAAGAATTTTACTGTTCCTTTAATCATTGTATTGTAATTTAATTGTATTAATAATGGTACAAAGATAGCATTATAAACACAGCTTTGGATTTTTATTTAAAATATCTTGCTATTGCAGGATAATTTTTTCTGTTCGTACTTCATTTTTCAGTTCAATGTTCAGTATATAAACACCTTTAGGCATTCCGTCTAAATTAACGCGCAGGGTCTGATTTTTAATATTCGAGTAGTTTCGCTCATAAATCAGGCGTCCGTTGATGTCCAAAACACGCAATTTGGCATCCTGATTCTTCACCAGGCCTAATGCAATGTTAAATATATTCGTGCTGGGATTAGGATAAACGCTCATCATATTTTTAGCCTCGGAAATTTCCTCTTCGCCCAGTTTAAATCCAATGGTGAAACTTTGCGCAATCTCACCGCCAAAGTCGGTTTCAAAGTTTTTCATAAAGCTGCCATTAGTCTTTTTCAACCAAGCCATACCGGCGGTTTCGTTTCCGTAAGGTGGCATATTGGCCCAGAATTTCAGCCCGTTTCCGCCGCTGTCCTTAATCTTAAAGCGGTATATACCGTAGGGCAGAGTAATGGTGTCGCGGTACCAGGTATTGTTTTGATAGCCCGAACGGCTCCAAACAATATTCCCGTTTCCGTCCACTATCTCTACCGATGTTTGATATGCCTGACTGTTGGTGCGCAGGTGGAATACAAAGGTGGACGGATATTCCGGTACCACATCGATGGAGGTTTGCATCTCATTATTATGGATATTCTCATCGGTCTTTCCGTTGGGATCTTTCAGGCGGCAGGTGAAAATCTTCTTACCGTCAAAAGTGTACCACTTCATTCCCGGAAGCTTAATCTCTTTCTTGGCCATAAACGGAATAGCTCCCGTCCAGTTATAAGTCTGCCAGCTTCCGCTTCCGCCTGTGCGATATTCAATCGTCAGCGACTTCAAAGTATCGGTGCCGTTATTGCGTACCACGATAATCGGCTGGCCCGCGGTGGGATTGTAGCGTTGATAATATTTACGATTATTGGGGGCTACTATGTCTTCCAGGGATGCATCGTTGGTAAAGGCCGCCTGCTCATATTCGAACAGATAGGCCTCGATACGGTAGTTTGGCGTACTGCCTTGTCCGTTCCATACATACGATTGCATATCGTAATCAATCGTTATCGAATCATCGGGCAGGTATTTGCTCAGGTCGTATTCGTAAGGACTAACCTCGGCACCGGGGCACCAGTTGGCTCGGTCATAAATCCAGGTTCCGCCTTGCGGATACAAAGGATTCATATCGCAATTGTCGCGCCACAGGAATTCCGAATATGCCACTTGCCCGTTTACTTTAATCTTATTGGTCCGCGGACAAAATTCAGCGCAGTTCAAATTGCCGCCAAAGCCGTGGCCTGTGGTTACCAGGCGTAGTTTAAGGTAATCCGAATTGCTCTTCAACGGAACTTTTACCGCCGCCAATTTGTTCTCAATGCTTTGGTCGCGATAGTAATAAACACCTTGATATATTTTATGAATGGCACTTACCTTTCTCGGTGGCGTACCTTCGATGCAAAGGAACTTCAAATCCAGCAGTTCCTGCCAGTTGCCTGCTTTCAGATAAACCGAATCGTGTAGCAGCGGCTCAAAATCACTTACGTCAAAAACCCAGGTAAAACCGTTTCCTAAATCCAGGCCGTTTCCGTAAGGAGTGATATAACGGCCTATTTCCCAGCGGTTCACGCGCTCAAATGGCGGATCCCAATAAGGATGCCAGGCGTTTACCATTACCGTATCCGGTGTGATTAATACCGAGTCGTAGGCTTGGCCTGCCGAATTATACAGATAACGGTAATAGGCCGTATAGGCAATTAGGGTATCCGTGGGTTTGTTGGCATCCGGATGTACGGTATCATTATACAAAACCACCATCACCGGTTGGTTTTGGGTGGAGTCCACAACAAAAACAGAGTCGAGCCCGGCAGCGGCGAAACTACCCGTGGCAAACATGATTTGCGGACGAATCTGCAGTTTTTCGAATTGCTTCATCCGGTTTGCTCCCTGATAATTTTTCCATTCGGGATAGCCCAGCAGGGCGAAATCATTATTGTGGCCCGACTGGTCGTGCGCTACCGTTCCCTGGCCTTCATCAAAATTGTAATAATACAGCAGCTTACTGTGTTTGGGATGATTGGCGGGAATAGCCGCAAACATCAGGTCTTTGATTTCCTGCGCCGACAATTCCGTATCCCAAATGCTAAAGTCGTCCACATTGCCGTTATAACCGTTTGCCCGCGAAATGGTACCGCCAAACATAATGGTCTTGATGTTTTTCATCAGGCGTGTTTTTCCGCTGCCGCTTTTCCACAGTAGCCCGTCTTTATATATTTTCATAATGCCTGTTTTGGCATTTTTAGTAAAAGCCCAATGCGTCCATTTATTTTTATAATCCAATACGCTTGCGCCTTTATTAATACGGTCGTAGCTGGAGCCCACATTTCCGGCATCCCAATACACGCTGCCGTTCGACCAGGGCAGGTGGATATTCAGTACTTTATTTCCCAGGCTGTCACGGGCCACCAATACAGAAGTCTTTTGCGGAAGCATCGGCCCGCCATGTGCCCAAAAGGCAATCGTTACAAAACTGTCAATCTGCGATAAATCACCGGCCGGCAGCGGCATAAAGTCTGCACGGTCCAGATATAGGTTGTAGTCGTCGTTAATGGCTTGCAGGCCCGAAACAAAACTTGTGGAATCGGCTGCGATAAAATTGTTTACAATCGCGCTATTACTTTGCTTGCGGTAGCTGATATCGATTAAAAGGTTGGAAGTGCCGTCCCAAACAAAAGGCGTGGTAAAACGGATGGTATTCCAGCCCGTAGTCGCGAAATCGGTATGCTTATCATAAACGGTCGTAAAACCCGCGTTCACGGCGGTGAGGATATCCAGGCTGTCGAGCGTGGTGTGCTGAATGCGGATTTTCAGATTCTTCAGCTCATTGGTATTGTTAATGTAAAACTTAATCGCCGTCAGCGTATCGCCCGAAAGCCCCGCGCTACTCAGCTCACTGCCTTTGTAAATAAACTGCGAGCGGGCATCCTCCGAGTTCGAGCTCAGCGGGGCGGCCATGCTGTAGGTACCGCTGCCAATGGTCGCCGAGTCGCTGATGGTCGGATTGCTGAAATACTGAAAATAAGCATTGTACGACCACGAGGGCGAATACATCAGCCGCAGCGTATCCGGCGCCTGACCGCTAATCATAAACTGCGCGTGCATATGCATGGTCGAGTCATAAATACCCGTATGCTCATACAAATTGGTGTAGGTCAGGTAGTCCCATTCCCCGCATTTCGGGCTTTGCGCCGGGTTGCACTTCAAGGTGTAATACATCAATACCTTTTCGTACGAAACCGTGTCCGACGGAAATTTCACCCAGCCCTCGCGTGCCGAGCCGAAAGTGAAAGCCTGCACCACGGTCGTATCGCCGGGGCCGGCCATAAGTTGTGACGGATTGAAATATAATACCCCCAACAACAGGGCGAACAATTGATAACTTAACTTCTTCATAATAAATTTATAAGATTCGTGTGCGGCGGCAAATTTAAGGATTAATGGCCTGACTTTGATGCACATTTTAGCGAATTTCGATTTTTAACAAACTAAAATCATTGTGTAAAAAATAGCGGTTTTCGTAGTGTATTATTGAGGCGGCCGGGCGGGCTGTCCGCTATAGTCGGCGGCGGGGCGGGGGCTTGTTCCGTAAAGCCGTGCAGGGGCTTCCTGCGGTCGCCGCTGCCGGCTAACTCCACATAGCCCGCCCCGCCCCCAAGCTGCCGCTGCCATCCCTGCCGCGCAGAAACCCGCTCTCCCGGCAAAGATTCCGCGAGCGCGCAGCCTGAAAGCCCAACCCAATTACCAAAGGTCATCGAGCGTAGTCGAGATGCCTGTGGTTTATATTTATTTGAACCATTTTGCAAGCGAAACTCCAAGCGCAGAAATCCATCCTCCCGGCACAGATTCCGCGAGCGCGCAGCGCGCGGCGGACTCGTCCCGTGCCCAACCCTATTACCCTAGGTCATCGAGCGTAGTCGAGATG
>CAYUAN010000212.1:0-4529 GCA_964442545.1 uncultured Prolixibacteraceae bacterium
AGGGCTTGTCGCGGGCTGAAAGCAAAAAGCGGCTGAAATACTGGTTTGAGAAATTTGAAATCGGTGCCTGGTGGAACCGAAAGGTGGAAGAACTCTCCAAGGGAATGCAGCAAAAGGTGCAATTTATTGTTACCATTTTGCACGAGCCGCAATTGCTGATTTTCGATGAGCCTTTTAGCGGCTTCGACCCCATTAATACCGAAATCCTGAAAGCGGAAATCCTGAAACTGAAAGAGAACGGATCCACCATTATTTTTTCGACCCACAATATGGGCTCGGTGGAGGAAATATGCGACCATATCGCCCTGATTAATAAATCCAGGAAAATATTGGACGGCAATATGATTGACATTAAACGCGCCTATCGTACCAATATTTACGAGATCGATTACGAACCCTACGACCGTAAGCTGGATGAGTTTTTGCCCGAAGGCTTTGAAGTGCTGAGCCGCGAGGATTACGGACTGGGCAAGCGGGCACGGGTGAAGATTACGGACCAGGGACAAACCAACGAGCTTTTGAATTTATTGATGCGTAATTCGCGTATTATTAAGTTCCAGGAGGTTATCCCCAGCATGAATGAGATTTTTATCCAAAAAGTTAATGAAGAGAATCAAAACCTGAGAAAGTCATGAATAAAATCTGGTTAATCATACAGCGCGAATACCTGAGCCGGGTAAAGAAAAAGTCCTTTATCATCATGACCATTCTGGGGCCGATTCTGATGGCTACCGTAATCATTGCCCCGGTGATGATTGCCAAATGGAGCGACGAAACCAAGACCGTGGGCATCGTGGACGAAAGCGGTTTCTTTACCGAAGCATTTAAGGATACCGACAAACTGAAGTTTAAGAAACTTAACCTGGACATTAACGACGCCAAGGCCCAACGGACAAAACTCGGTTGCGATATTATTTTGTATATCCCCAAGCCGGCGTATATCTATCCGCAAACCATTTTCCTTTATTCCGAAAAGAATGTGGGCCTGAGCAATAAGGCCTATATCCGCAATGCCATAAACGATGATTTGCGGGAACTGCGCCTGAAAAACGCGGGAGTACCCAAAGATGTGATAGAAACCGCAAAATCGTCCATTGCCGTACGCAGCATTACCCTGTCGGAAGGCGGCAGGGAAAAGGAACGGATTGGCGAACTGGAGTTTATACTGGGCATGATTCTGGGGCTGATGATTTACTTCTTTATTTTCCTGTTTGGCACCCAGGTGATGCGCGGGGTGATTGAGGAAAAGACCAACCGTATTGTGGAGGTGATAATTTCATCGGTAAAGCCTTTCCAACTGATGATGGGAAAAATTATCGGTATCGCCCTGGTGGGGCTTACCCAGTTTACCCTATGGGTACTCCTGACGGGAACAATTGTATTTACCACGCAGGGTATTTTTCAAGACGAATTACAACAGATTCAAACCCAACAGTTAATTCAAACCGGCAAGCAAATCGACCCCACCACCAGCGTGGCATTGGATCAAAGCTATGATAAAACGGCCGAGGTATTGAAAGCCCTGATGAGCATAAATTACACGGCCCTGATTTTTTCGTTTTTGTTTTATTTCTTGTTTGGTTATCTGATTTATGCCGCCTTATTCGCCTCCATCGGATCGGCGGTGGATAATGATGCCGACACCCAACAATTTGTACTGCCGGTTACCGTCCCCCTGATTATCAGCATCGCCAGCCTGCAATTTATCGCAAATAACCCGGACGGCCCCGCCGCCTTCTGGCTTTCGGTGATTCCTTTTACCTCGCCCGTGGCCATGATGGTACGCATCCCGTTTGGGGTGCCCTGGTGGCAAGTCGGCCTTTCGATGGGATTGCTTGTGCTTGGCTTCCTGGCAACCACCTGGTTTGCCGCCAAGATTTACCGTACCGGAATTTTGATGTATGGTAAAAAACCGACTTATAAGGAATTGTGGAAATGGTTGCGTTATAAGAATTAAAAAAAGGGAGCCTGAAAAATCAAGGCTCCCTAATGTAACACACACTGAATTAAATAAGCTTCTTTCTTTTTTTGCGGTAGGCTTTACCTGCGTCTTCCAATGCTCTTTTGTAGCTTCGCGCCCAATAATTTCGTATCCCGAAGCCGGCTGCTTTTCCGGATGCCAGCTGCACCTCCAAAATTTCTTTCGATTTCATATCAAAAAAGACAATATGATAATAAGCCATCTCCGTACCTTTTTTGTAAGAATCTACAATCATCACCATGGCCACACCTTCTGATTCGAAATCAGGGTATGCATTGATCATCTCCTGTAAATCCTCACGGCTAAATCGTATATCATCACTGAAATTATCTGTAATTCGCTCGGTATAATCCACCGCCTGATTGCGCTCTTTTACAATATCAAAGTTGTAACTAACCTCAACATTGTAAAACTTCCCTACATTATATTTGTCATATTCCAAAGTAAACATCCCATTCCAGGAGTTTGTAAGCCGCTTAATCCCATGAGGATTTCTAAAACCGGCAGTTCCTACAAACAAAGCCTCGGAATAATCAATACCCAGGAAAGTAATGGATTTTGCCGTATAGGCTTTTTTTGAAGAATTGGCATAAATTCCAATGCTGAACATAAAAGAAAGTGCAATTAAAATGATACGTTTCATCTCTTTAAAATTTAAGTTTAATGTTTTATTTCAAATAACAATGCAAAAGTAAATAGGCAAATCGGGATAGAACACGACACGGCGTGTCGTGTTTTGTGTTTTTTTCAAAAAAAATTTAATTGGCGTGAATTAACCCTGCGGAACATTGCTTTTATGCGGGGCCGTATTTTATAAAGGAATAAACCTGATACTATGATTTGCTTTTAGGAGGGATTTGCGCCATGGCCCGTTCGGTAATCGCGGTGATGGTAAGCGAGGGATTAACCCCGGGATTGGCCGAAATCATCGAGCCATCGCAAACCAGCATATTTTCATAAGCAAATACACGGTTGTTTTTATCAATCACTCCTTGCGAGGCATCGGCACCCATTACCGCGCCGCCCAGAATATGTGCCGTGGACGGAATGCCCATAAGCGTATCGGTAATCATGGCAGTGGGTTTGCCCTTGACAATACGGGCATAGTCCAGCGTCAGCTTTATGGACTCGGGGATAAAAGCCGTCGGTTTTTTACCGCTGCTGACCCGCGAAACCAAATTCCCGAACAGGCCCCGCTTGAGGCGCAGAGTGCTGTCGATGGTTTGCATAAAAAGCAATACCGTTGTTTTGCGCGGCCAGGAGTTCAACCAATAAATACGAAAATAGGCCAAGGGGGAACGCAAAATTTGCCCGAACATGCTCAGGAAACGCCACGCCACATTGCCACCATGGACGTAGGGAAAATGCAGCAGTTTCCAGAATCCCGAGCCCGTGCCATAACGGACCGGCTCCAGGTGACTGTGCTCGTCGGTATGCAGAATACTCCCGATGGCCACCCCTTTCGACATATCGGTAGCGGCATCCAAACTGCTTACGCTAATCAGGGTTTCGTTATTGGAGCGCACATCATCGCCCAGCTTATCCGAGAGCCCGGGCAGGGAAGATTTCTTCAATTTTAGCAGCAAAGGCACGGTCCCCAATACGCCCCCGGCGAAAATCACGCCCTTAGCCGTAAATGTTTTCGTACCTCCAAAAAGTTTCTTTGCTCGGGCATGAATTCGATATCCCTCCCGCCCGTCGGCGGCACCAATGGTTTGCACATCGCTAACTTCATGTCCGGGGAGAATCGCAGCCCCAAGCTTTTCGGCCAGGTAGAGGTAATTGGTATCCAAAGTGTTTTTGGCTCCGTGCCGGCATCCGGTCATACAGGCACCGCATAATTTACAGGTGGTTTTATCGGGGCCTTTCCCTGCGAAATAAGGATCCGCCACGCTTTCGCCCGGCTCATTCTTTTGCGGGTCGCCAAAAAATACGGAAACTTTGGCGGGCTCGAAATCCTTTTCCTTACCCAGGGCTCCGGCCAGTTTTTGCAATGCCGTATCCGCATCAAAAAGCCGCGGGTTTACCGCCGCGCCCAACATCCGCAAGGCGGTATCATAATGCGGTTTTAATTCCGTTTGCCAGTCGGCCAAAGCAGCCCAGCTACCACTATTGAAGAAGTGTTTTTTTGGAACGGGCAGCGTATTGGCATAAACCAGTGAGCCGCCGCCCACACCGGTGCCGGACAGGGTGAGGAGATGACGAAAAGCGCTGATTTTCATAATGCCGTAAAATCCCAGGCGGGGCATCCACAGCCAGCGGCGCAGATTCCAATTGGTTTTGGGGAAGTCAGCGACAGTAAAGCGACGCCCTTTTTCGATTACCAGCACTTTGTAGCCCTTTTCCGACAGGCGCAATGCACTTACCGAACCGCCAAAACCACTACCGATAATTATGTAATCAAAATCAAAAGCCATTAGCCGCGCTTGTTGAATTTAGCCTCCTGTTTCCAGATGTAATAAAGAAACGAAAGAGGCGGAAAAACGAATATCAATCGCAGGGTCCAATCCCATTTTTCGAATTTGGAAATCTTTTTTTTGCCAGATGC
>CAYUAN010000213.1:0-16820 GCA_964442545.1 uncultured Prolixibacteraceae bacterium
CAGCTCCCGTCTTCCAACTTCCGTCTTCCAACTTCCGTCTTCCAACTTCCGTCTTCCAGCTCCCGTCTTCCAGCTCCCGTCTTCCAGCTCCCGTCTTCCAGCTCCCGTCTTCCGTCTCCCGTCTTCCGTCTCCCCTACCAAATCGCGCCCTGGAACTGATCCAAAAAGCGTAAATCATTTTCGAAGAACAAACGCAGGTCTTTCACCTGATACTTTAGCATGGCGATACGTTCCACACCCATTCCAAAGGCGAATCCGGTATATTCTTCCGAATCGATACCGCAATTTTCCAGCACATTAGGGTCAACCATACCGCAGCCGAGAATCTCCAGCCAACCGGTATATTTACATACGTTACAACCTTTACCGCCGCAAATATTGCAGCTCACATCCATCTCGGCCGAGGGCTCGGTAAAAGGGAAATAGGACGGGCGCAAGCGAATCTTGGTTTTCTCGCCAAACATCTCTTTGGCAAAATACATCAGGGTTTGCTTGAGGTCGGCAAAACTCACGTTCTTATCTACATACAGGCCTTCCACCTGGTGAAAGATACAGTGAGCGCGGGCCGAAATAGCTTCGTTACGAAATACACGTCCGGGCGAAATCGTACGAATGGGCGGTGGTGTGCTTTCCATAACCCGTGCCTGAACCGAGGACGTATGCGTACGCAATACCACATCCGGATTTTTCTCAATAAAGAAGGTATCCTGCATATCGCGGGCCGGGTGCTCAGGCGGGAAATTCAGGGCCGAAAACACATGAAAATCATCCTCCACCTCAGGTCCTTCGGATATGGTAAATCCGATGCGGGCGAAAATATCTACAATCTCGTTACGCACCAGCGAAATGGGATGACGCGAACCGGGTGTTTCAAAATTGGCGGGCATCGTCAGGTCTGGTTTTTCCTCATCCCCGCTTTCCTTAGTACTGATTTCCGCCTTCATCTTGTTAAACAACTCCTGCGCTTCCTTTTTCAGCTGGTTCATCATTTGGCCCATTTGCGGTTTCTCCTCTTTGGGCACGTTTTTGAACTCGGCAAAAAGCGACTGGATTTTACCGTTCTTGCTTAAATACTTTAAACGGAAATCCTCCAGCTGCTCCGCGGTTTCCACCTTCAAATCAGCCAGTTGTTTCTTTATTTCTTCAATCTTATTTTTCACAATTATCTGTTTTTGCTTGCCGGCACTTATTCGTCCAGCAAAGTAATGGTCATTCTAACATCTTTTACCGGACGGTTATTGCGGTCGGTTTGCACGGCGGCAATCTTATCAATCACTTCCATACCGCTGATCACCTCGCCAAATACCGTATAATTTCCATCCAGGTGGGGCGTGCCGCCCACTTTCATATATACTTCTTTTTGCTCCCAGGGAATGCGGTGCATCATTTGCTGCTCCATCTGATTCAGCTCCATATTGGTAAAAGTACGGCCTTGCACAATATAAAACTGGCTGCCCGAAGAAGCTTTTTGCGGATTTACCTGATCGGGCTCACGCGCGGCGGCTAAAGCACCTTTCTTATGAAAATATTCCTTGCGAAACTCCGCGGGAACAGTATAACCGGGGCCGCCATTTCCCAGCATCTGTCCGGGTTGAGCATGCTTCGACTGCGGATCGCCGCCCTGAATCATAAAACCGTTTATCACCCGGTGAAACAGTAAACTGTCGTAATAATGCTCCTTCACCAGTTTGATAAAATTATCGCGGTGCAAGGGCGTTCCGTTGTACAACTTAATCACCATATCCCCGTATTCGGTGCTGATTTTTACCAATTGCTCGGGCTTTTCCTCCACAGCTTTTTGGTCTTGTTGCACTTCCTCCCGGGACATCGCTTTTTGCTGTTTTTTCCCGTTTTCATTTCCGGCAACGGAATTGCTGCACGAATTGAGCGTAAAAACCGCCAGCGTCAGCAGCATCAAAAAAAGATAAATTCGCTTTCTCATTTCCTTCATATTTTGAATGATTATCGCTTATTAATTCAAGCAGCAAATGTACATTATTTTTCCGCAAAGATTTCAGCCGGCAAGCTGTGTAAAAAAAGCATCCCCGCCTCTGATGATTTCCTATGAATGAGCTGCTTGGCGACCATCAATACAAGCGGAAGGCGTCTTTTATTTTTCGATAAACCGCGTGATTTATTTCAAATTCCACGTCCTCAATTTGCCGCACCTGCAAAACTCCGGGCGATGTTCCTGTAATAAAAGCCGCGTCATACTCATGCAAATCCTTATAATGCACCTTACGATGATAGACCGGAACGGACAATTTACGACATATTTCCAGAATCTTGGAACGGGTAATGCCGGGCAAAATCCATTCTTCGGGGGCTGAAAAAAGCGCATCATCCTGAATCAGGAAAAAATTGGAACGGCTGCCCTCGGTAATATATCCTCCGGAATTGACCAAAAGCGTTTCATACACCTTGTAGGTATCGATGATGCGGTTGGCATGGCCACGCACATCCCAATTGGTGATTTTAGCATTCGGCAAACTGCGCTCATCAAATTGCAGTTTCATCCTGACACCTTGCGCATACTGCTCCTCCGTCGGATAGCGATGCGGGATAAAATACAGCAAAGACTCGAAAGCGGCTTTATCATTCCGCCGCATTTCGATCTTCAGATTTCCTTCCTGCAACTCATTTCGCCGAATTAACTCCTGAACCTGCCGGCTCAGTTCATCTTTCGAAAAGACAAAACCGCCAAAAGCCAAGTCGATGGAATGCTGCAAGCGAGCCAGATGCTCAGGCAAAAAGAGCGGACGGCCATTGCGCACACGCAAAACCTCATATACCGATTCCCCTCCGGTAAAAATCCCCTCATCAAAATGCGAAAGCGGCAGTAACAGCCCGTCGCGCATAAAATATTTCAGGTCGTTGCGGTACTTCATCAGCTTGTTTTAAAAATCGCAGAGGCAATCCGGGAATTGCCTCTGCGATTTTATTTCTGTTTTTCTTTTTTTCGATTATTCTTCTTCCAAAGCGGCAATCAGCTCATCAGTCATTTCCAGATTGTGGTAAACCGCCTGCACATCATCGTCTTCTTCAATCACATCCACCAGCTTCAGTACTTTTTTGGCCGATTCCACATCCAGGGTTTCCGTATTATTCGGAATACGCTCCAGCTTGGCGCTTTCGGTTTCGATATTCAGCTCCTCCAGTTTTTTCTGCATACTGCCGAAATCTTCAAGAGCGGTGGTTACGGTAATAAAACCATCCTCCACCTCAATATCCTCGGCACCGGCATCAATCAATTCCAGTTCCAGCTCTTCCAAATCCAAATCGCCCGCAGGAAAAGTAAACACACCTTTGCGGTCGAAAATAAAACTCAGCGAACCGTTTTTACCCAAACTGCCGCCGTGCTTGGTAAAATACGAGCGCACATTAGAAACCGTGCGTTGCAAATTATCGGTGGTACATTCCACAAAAATACCGATACCGCCCGGAGCATAACCCTCATAGGTTACTTCCTGAAAATTAGCCGAGTCTTTATCTCCCGCCTTGCTGATGGCACGGGAAATATTATCCTTGGGCATATTCACCCCTTTGGCGTTGGCAATGGCCGTACGCAAACGCGGATTGGATTCCGGGTCCGGGCCGCCGCCTTCTTTTACGGCTACGGTAATTTCTTTGATAATTTTTGAAAACATTTTGGAACGCTTGGCATCCAAGGCTCCTTTTTTACGCTTTATGGTTGACCATTTACTGTGTCCTGACATATTCTTTGGTTTGATTGTTTTTCGGAGGGTAAAATTAGCAAAAAAGCGCCTATGCCAACAAAGAAAATTCAAGGGTGCCGCTTTGCAAGAATAGTTTAACTTTGTTGGCACGATGAAGCTTAAAATAATTTTTACCGGCAAAACGGAAGATGACTACCTGGTCAGGGGCTGCACTATTTACGAAAAACGATTGCAAAACTACCTGCCCACCGAAGTGCAGATTATTCCCGCGCTGAAAAACACCAAAAACCTGAGTATTGAACAGCAAAAACAAAAAGAAGGCGAGTTGATTTTGAAGCAATTGGGCAACTCTGATTTTGTGGTTTTGATGGATGAAAAGGGGAAGCATTTTACTTCTATGGAATTCGCGGGCTTTTTTCAGCAAAAGATGAATTCGGGCATTAAAAATCTGGTATTGATTATCGGGGGGCCTTACGGTTTCAGCGCCGAGGTTTACGCCCGGGCCAATCAAAAGGTGGCACTCTCGAAAATGACTTTTTCGCATCAAATGGTACGGCTGCTGTTGCTGGAACAATGTTACCGGGCAATGAGTATTCTGCGCAACGAACCCTACCATCACGAGTAAAATTTTCTTGTAGGCCATGCTGATTTTGACTTTCTACAAGCTAAACGCTGACTAATTTGAAATCGAGATACTATTCCGTAATATCTGCGGCTTTTATCAATGTGGCCCATAGCGCTTCCGCCGATTGATCCCAACTGAATTTTTTCACCTGCCGGCGACCTTTTTCAATCAGCTGTTGCCGTAATTCTTCCGAATGAAGCAATGCGGAAAGTGCTCCGGCAATTTCGTCCACATTAAAGGGGTCCACCAAGATGGCGGCCTCACCCGCCACCTCGGGCATAGAAGTTACTTTGGAGGTAATCACCGGGCAATCGCTTTGGAAGGCCTCCACTATGGGAATACCGAATCCTTCGAAATAGGACACATAAGCCAGAGCCAGGGCCGCGGAATACACCCTGTTCAATTCCGTAGTGTCCAGATGCCCCATAAAAACCACCCGCTCGCGATGGCGCATTTTATTATAGGTATCGTCTATGGCCTGCGTCCGGTACATCTTGTTTCCCACAACCAGCATTTTGATATCCGAGCCGGGATTTTCCGTACACATTTTATCAAAGGCCTGCAGCAGATTTACCAGATTTTTTCGCGGATTCAGCGCGCCCACATACAGAAAGTACGGACTTCCGCCCGTGTATTTTTCGCGTGTTTGCCTGATTTCCTCCGCCCCCATAGGATGGTACTGCTCTTTGGCCGCGTTATACACCACATCAATTTTCTCCGCAGCAATATTATAGAGCTTTTGAATATCTTTTTTGGAATATTCCGAGACCGTAATTATTCGCTCGGCCTTGCGGGCAAAACGGGGAAACATCTTCAGATTATATTGCCGTGCGAAAAAGAGCAAATCCTTGGGATAATATTCGAAATTCAGGTCGTGAATAACGGTTACGGAAGGGACTTGCGTGCTGAGCGACAGATAGGAATCCGGCGAAAGAAACAAATCCGCCTGATACTTTTTCAATACTTTGGGAATGCTCAATTCGAACCATATCAGATACAAAAACGGATGCCGTGCCTGCGGGCCGACCACCACCGCCTCCACATTATCGGCGAAGATAAATTCCGGATCGTAGGGACGATCGAAGATAAAAAGGAACTGATGTTCGGGATGATTGCGCGTGAGGCGTTTCAGGATTTCGTAACTGAAGCGGCCGATGCCTTCCAGTTTTCCTTTTAATAACAGACGCGTATTTACGGCAATTTTCAAACTTCCTGTTTTTGAGTTATCCGTTGCAAAGATAGTTTTTAGACGGGGATTTACAAGAATGAATTCTTTTTAAGACTAACTTAATTCCTCTGCCAAACCTTTCAAAAATGCCGCTTTACCGCCATTTGCCGGATGGCGCACATAAACCGCATCATAGCCCATATCCATTATTTGCGATTCGGCTTTCCGGCCCAAGGCGATAATCTTACGCACGGGAAACAATTCCAGCAGCTCCGCCAAAATCTCTTTTCCCCTCTCCAGCTCTTTCCGATTCGGGCCGCGGTTGGAATGTTTATTCCCTGCCTTGTAGGGATGAAAAGGAAAGATATTCCATATCAACGGCTTAGTTTCAAATTGTTCCAAAGCCCGCCAGACGATTGTGGCGGAAATCTCACTTTCCAAACGAGCCTTGACATCAATAAACTTATAGCCTTTATTTTTGAAAAAATCGTTTTCCGCTAAAATCCGCTCACTGCTGAAAGGTACGCCCGTCAAGCGGCAGCCCTTATAACCGGGGGCCTCGCCCAATAATAATATTTGAGGCGATAAGGTTTGCATTTGCTGCAAATAAGTATGCAAATTTTCGCGCCTGACCGCAGATTCTTTGGATTCCCCATGATATAAACTCGTCAGTCCGGGATAAGATTTATAGCTTGCCAAAAGGTCAATAAATTGCTTGACGGATTTACTCATATTAGTTTAATTATTTTATATCATTCATTATTTCAGCGATTTAAGTCAGCGCAAGTTACATACACAAAGCTAAGGATTAAGCAGCGGTTTGCCGCTTTTGATTCAACTAAGATTTCAACAATACGGTAAAAGGCAAAAAAATTCGTTCCGAAACAGAACTTTTATACCGTTTTTTCGTTTTACACTATCCAACATTAAACAGAACAAATATGATTGCAGATAAATACCGGCTAAGCCCGAACCTTTTGGTGCAATACCTGGGCAAGCCCGCCGCCGAATTTACCAAGGAAGACCTGATTACTTTTATCGAGCATAATCATGTGGAGCTTATCAATTTCCATTATGTGGCCGATGACGGACGTTTGAAAACCTTGAATTTCGTCATAAATAATTATGAGCACCTGGACAATCTGTTGAGTTCGGGTGAGCGCGTGGACGGCTCCAGTTTGTTTGCCCATATGGAAGCCGGTTCGAGCGATTTGTATGTGATTCCGCGCTACCGCACGGCTTTTGTCAATCCTTTTAATGAGATACCGACTTTGGACCTGCTTTGCTCCTTCTTTACCAAAGACGGGGTGCCGCTGGAAAGCTCACCGGAATATATTTTGAGAAAAGCACAGCGCGTATTAAAAGAGAAAACGGGTTTCGATTTTGAAGTGATGGGCGAATTGGAATATTATGTGATTAGCGAAGAAGACGATTTATTTCCCGCCGAAGACCAAAAGGGTTATCACGAATCGGAGCCCTTCAGCAAAATGGCCGAATTTCGTACCGAAGCCATGCGCCTGATTGCGCAGTGTGGCGGAAATATCAAATACGGGCATTCCGAAGTGGGAAATTTCGTATTAAACGGCAAAAACTACGAACAAAACGAAATAGAATTTTTACCCAGCCCGATTGAGGAAGCCGCCGACCAACTGATTGTGGCCAAATGGATACTGCGCCGCCTGGCTTACGACTATGATATCACTTTGACCTTTGCTCCAAAGATTACCGTGGGCAAGGCAGGCAGCGGACTGCATATCCATACCCGACTGATGAAGAACGGCAAAAACGCTTTTGTGGCGGATGGTGAGCTAACCGATACGGCCCGGAAGGCCATTGCCGGCTATTTGAAACTGGCGCCTTCGCTTACCGCTTTCGGTAATACCAACCCCACATCCTATTTTCGTCTGGTACCCCATCAGGAAGCCCCGACCAGCATTTGCTGGGGCGACCGAAACCGTTCGACCTTGGTGCGCGTACCTTTGGGCTGGAGCGGGAATACGGATATGGCCCACATCGCCAACCCTTTGGAAAAAGAACAAAAGCAAGACTTCTCCTTTAAACAAACGGTGGAGTTTCGCTGCCCCGACGGCTCGGCGGATATCTATCTGCTGCTGGCCGGACTGACCGTTGCCGCACGCCACGGACTGATGGCAAAAGACGCGCTGACCTATGCCGATAAAACCTATGTGGACATCAATATTTTCGATGATAAGAATAAAGAAAAGGCGGATAGCCTGGAGGTATTGCCTGATTCCTGTGTACGTTCGGCCGCTGAATTGGAAAAGCAAGAATCAATTTATCTGGAATACGGGGTTTTCACGGAGGACTTGTTGGATGAGCGTATCGCTTACCTGAAAAAGTTTGATGATGCCCATCTGCGCGCCAAGGTGGAAAAAGATGAGCAGGAAATGCTAAAACTTGTGGAGCGCTTTTTCTATTGCGGCTAGTTTTCTTTTAAAACACCCAAGGCAATAAACGCCATGATTTTTTCATATAATCGGCATAGCCGGGAAAATAGGCTTTTAGCAAGCCCTCTTCGAACAATAGTTTGAAAACCAGATTTACATACAAAACCACAAGAATTATCATTCGGGTTTTGTCGTAATGGGAAACGATTAATGGTGTAAGTGTCAGGATTATGGCCATATACATCGGATGACGAATCAGGCGGTATGGGCCGTCGGTTACCAAATGCGCGTTTTCACGGGGTACGGGCGCGATATTGATTTTGCTCTTTTGCATCACCACAATAGCCCATACGCCTAAGATTACCCCCATGCTTTCCACAACTTGCCAAAGCAAACCTTCCGCCCACAGAGGCGACATTTTCAAAAAAGCAATCAATGTGCCGTATTGAATCAGGGTGAGCAGGATGTTATAAAGTTGCTGCTTTTTCGTAAGCCTCATGTTACTCCTTGTTTTTGGTATCAATCCATATCGTTACCGGGCCGTCATTGGTCAGCGTAACATCCATATGCGCACCGAATTCGCCACTCACCACAGCTTTTCCCAAATCAGCAGCCATCTGCTTTTTAAATGCCTCGTAAAGCGGAACGGAGATATCGGGTTTGGCCGCGTCGATATAGCTGGGCCGGTTCCCTTTCCGGGTTCTGGCATGCAGGGTAAACTGACTGATAATCATCACATCCCCGTCAATATCCAAAATCGATTTATTCATTACGCCCTGCTCGTCATCAAACAAGCGTAATTTGCATATCTTGGCACTCAGCCATTGAATATCATCCTGCGAATCGGCATTTTCGATGCCCAATAATATTACGAATCCCTGCCCGATTTTACGGACTTCTTCCTTATTAATCAGTACTTCCGCACGACTTACTCTTTGAATTAACGCTCTCATAATATGCTATTCTTTTCTTTTTCCATCCGGATTCTGCAACAAAGCCTTCAGACATTCGAAGCGGAAACAAAAACGCGGAGTCCGGGCACAGTAATCGTCATAATCTTTTCCGAATTTCTTTCTTGTCTCCGCTTCCTCAATAGTGCAAATCATCAGCAACATAGCCAATATTTCCACCGGTGCAATAATAAGCAAAAAGGAAGGCGATGCCAGCATCAAAGCGATGGATAGCGGAAAGCTCAGCAAAACCTGATTCATCGGATGCCGCATCAAGCGATATATTCCCGTTGTTACCAGGCGGTCGGTTTGCATACGCGGCAAATCCCCGGCTTGCCTGCCATGGCGGGCTAAGGTCCGTCCGACATTACCCGTAGCATAAAAAGCCAAAATAAACAAAGTCCCGCCGATAATGCGCAAAAGCATCGCTACTTTCTCCGGAAAAAAATCAGTGGCAAAAAAGCGGCTGTCGAGCCACAGGCTCAATGCGATGCCGCCAAGAATAAACAGCAGCCAAATAGCGATGCGCGCATTTTTATTCATCCCTTAAAAGCTTTTGAATACACGCGCCAGAGACTTTCCGGGGGCATCCACCTGCAAATCGAGGAAATAGCCGAAGGGTGTTTGGGCCACCTGATAATCCACATTTTTCAGGCGAGTTTCTACGCGGTCAAACAATTCCTTGGTAAAATCAGCCTCCGCCTTACTTTCCGACAAATGCGCAAAAGAATGCAATACCACATGATTGCACTCATTTTTCCGGGCCACCCATTTTACAAAATTCAACAACTTTTTCTCAATGGATTTCGGATTTTCCTGATCATGCTCTTCCGCCTGAATAAAAGCTACCTGCACATTTTCAAATGCTTTGCCCTCAGTATGCTCCTCCACACCTTCCAGGTTTTTTATCGCCGGCTGATAAGCGAAGCGATTACAATAAATCATCAATATTTTCATGAATTCTTGTTTTTCTGTTTTTCAGTCAGCACAAAAATAAAGATTTATCAACAGTAGTATTACATATTACTTGATTCAAGTGCTTTTAGAATCTGAAAACTGCCATTTGTTTGATTTTAAGAATTTTTGGCATTCTAAATAAGTTCTAAATAAATTGACCATGCAACTTTTAGCTATTTTTGTATGTCACAGAAAAGAGCAATTACTAAAATATCGGATGTTTATGTTTAAAACAAAAAAATTTTTATTGGTTTTATTATCGGTTTTTATTTTGACAAGTGTCGCTTGTAATAAAGATGACGACGACGATAATAATGATGGAGGGAATAGCGGTGGAAACGGTCCTACACCTTATGAGATAAAAATACCGAAGGGGTTTCCGACCGATTTGAATATTCCTGATGACAATCCCATGACGGTTGAAGGCGTTAAGCTTGGCCGTTATTTATATTACGACGGGCGTTTATCCGGCCGTGCCGACGAGGGCAAACCCATGTCTTGTTCTTCCTGTCATATTCAGAAAAACGCTTTTGAAAACGGTATTGGCAAAGGTACCGGGCTGAACGGGCTGCAAACCTATCATGTAATGCTGCCCCATATTAATCTGGTATGGAATCCGGGCACATATTTATGGAATGGCAGTGTGCCTTCAATTGAAGCCGATGTATTGGGAACCATTACCGACCCGACGGAATTCGGTTCAACCTACGAAAAAGTAGAAAAAGCAATCGCCGCCGTGCCCATGTACCCGCCGATGTTTAAGGCGGCATTCGGTGACGAAAAGGTAACCGTGGACCGTATTGCCAAGGCCATCGCCCAGTTTATGCGTACACAAATTTCCTCCGACTCGAAATTCGACCGGGTTTTGCGCGGGGAGGATAATTTTACCGCTTCGGAACAACGGGGTTTGGTATTGTTTACTACCGAGCAAGGCGCCGACTGCCTCCACTGCCACGGGGCCCCCGGCAATCCGCTGATGACAACGAATTTATTTTACAATAACGCCAAAGATACCGTGTTCGATACCGCCCACGACCGCTATTCGGTAACCGGCGACAAGCGGGATATCGGAGCTTATAAAGCCTCTACCCTGCGCAATATCGAACTAACCGGCCCCTATATGCACGACGGGCGTTTCAAAACTCTGGACGAGGTTATCGACTTTTACAGCGAGGGCTTGGTGTATTCGGAATATGTGCATCCGCTGATGCATAAAGTGTTTCCGCCGTACAGACACGGAGCTAATCTGAATACGCAGCAAAAAGCTGATTTAAAAGCATTCTTATTAACCTTAACCGATACGGTATTTATTAATAATCCTGACTTGGCAAGTCCGTTTTAGAATATCAATATTTTTGAAAACTTTAAAAGCACTATAAAATGAAAAGCAAAAAGATTTATTTCATACTTAGTTTACTTCTTACATCACTAATACTTACAACCGCGGCCTGTAATAAGGATGACGATGATGATGATCAGAATAATGGCGGAAGCGGTGATACTAATACCGGGAAAATACACTTTGATTTTGATTTCGTAGTTGATGGAAATCCTTTGCAATACGATACACTTATGTACACAAATGCTGCCGGGAATAAATATCTGGTTTATGAAGTGCAGTATTTCCTGTCGCAATTGACAATATACAAGGACGGCAAAGCTAAAGTATTGAAAGGATGGGAAAAAGAACATTATATCGATACGAATATTCCAAGCACCTTAGGTTGGGATGTTTATGATAAAATCGAGGCCGGAGACTATGATTCTTTGTCTTTCCGTTTCGGCTTTGCTGACGCCGACAACCAATCTTATATGTTTGTCAACTCGCCGGAAAAAGACATGGTTTGGCCTGACTATCTGGGTGGTGGGTACCATTATATGAAACTAAACGGCAAATGGCTAACACCCGATAATAAATTACGGGGATTCGCTTTCCATATCGGACGCGGACAGGTTTATGACAGCAATGGGAATCCCGTTTCCTTCATTGATAATTCTTTCTACATTTCCTTTAAAAACTCCGATTTCAAAATTGAAAAAGGAAAGTACACCAAGATGACTGTCCGTATGCATGTGGATGAGTGGTTCAAAGACCCGATTGTATATGACCACAATAAGTGGGGCGGCGACATTATGCAAAACCAAGCTGCAATGGAAATTGGAGTTAAAAACGGTTGGAATGTGTTTGAGCTGGTGAAATAATTGTATTAAAAAGGGGGAGATATGTTTAGAATAAGCGTTTTACGGTTATTATCTATGGGTTTACTAATCTCCGGATTAACGCTTACGGCTTGCAAAAAAGATGAGCCGGAACCGGTAAAAGAAGCATTTAATCCTACGCCCTATAACTTTGTTATTCCCAAAGGTTTTCCAACGGATTTAAATATTCCTGAGGATAACCCTTTGACTGTTGAAGGAGTAAAACTCGGACGCTATTTATTTTATGACGGGCGCTTATCGGGACGCGACGATCCTGATTCACTGATGACATGCGCCACCTGCCACCTCCAAAGCAGCGCTTTCGAGATTGGATATAATAATCCGCGTTTCCCGGACGGCCATCCTTACGGATTGACGGGAATAAAAACACCGCATGTGGTTTTGCCCCTATTCAATCTGGTATGGAATAATAAAGGCTACCTCTGGAACGGGATGATTTATAAGGATAATCCACGACTGGGCTTACCCTCATACGGGGTACCCGCCGAAGAGCCTTATAATATGACGAATATCGAGTCTTTGGTATGGATGGGAATTGTGGCCCCGCACGAGATGCACGGCAGCATAGATAAAACGGTGAAGATGATTAAAAGCATCGATATGTACCCTCCTCTGTTCAAAGCCGCTTTCGGCACCGAGGAAGTAACCTATGACCGGATCAGCAAAGCACTGGCACAATTTATCCGTACGATTGTATCAGCTGATTCGAAATTCGACAAAGTGTTGCGCGGTGAAGCGCAATTCACCGATGCGGAGCAGAGGGGCCTCGTGCTGTTTACAACAGAGCAGGGAGCCGATTGTTTCCATTGCCATGGCGCACCGGGAAACCCGCTGATGACGACCAACGATTTTTATAATAATGCCAAGGACACGGTTTTCAATGACCCGCGCGACCGCTATGCCGTAACTCATAATGAGCGTGACCATGGAGCATACAAAGCCACTACTTTACGGAATATTGAGTTAACCGGCCCTTATATGCACGACGGACGTTTTAAAACTCTGGACGAGGTTATCGACTTCTATAGCGAGGGTTTGGTGTATTCGGAATATGTGCATCCGCTGATGCACAAAGTGTTTCCGCCATACGGACACGGAGCTAATCTGAATCCGCAGCAGAAGGCGGATTTGAAAGCATTTTTGCTGACCCTTACAGACCAAACATTATTGCATAATCCGGATTACTCCAATCCGTTTAACAATTAATAGTTCAAGAAGATTAAAAGAAAATTTATGCGTAGTCGATTTGCGGAATTGAAGCAATAAGGCTGCGCGTATATTCTTCTTTGGGGTGGGCATAAATCTCGTCCGCCTCGCCCATTTCCACAATTTTTCCCTCCTTCATTACAATCATCCGGTCGCTCATAAATTTCACCACCGATAAATCATGGGAGATAAAAATATAGGTAAAGCTGTATTCTTCTTTCAGCTCATTCAAAAGGTTCAACACCTGTGCCTGCACCGACACATCCAAGGCCGATACGGACTCGTCGCAAATGATAAATTCCGGTTCCAGAGCCAGGGTACGGGCAATCACCACACGCTGCCTTTGGCCACCACTGAACTCATGCGGATAGCGATGGTAATGGGATTCGTTCAAGCCAACCCGTTCCAACAATTCGATTACCCTTTTTCGCCGTTCTTTTGCCGAAGGCAAAATATGGTGTACACTTAGCGGCTCTTCGATGGCCCGTCCGATGGTCAGCCGCGGATTTAAGGAAGAGTACGGGTCCTGGAAAATAATCTGCACCTCTTTGCGCATGCGTTTCATTTCCCTTGCCGACATCTTGGTCAGGTCCTTACCTTTGTACAAAACTTCACCCTTTAAGGCCGGGGTCATGCGTAGCAAAGTGCGGCCAAGCGAAGTTTTCCCGCAGCCCGATTCGCCCACCAATCCCAAAGTTTCACCGCGATAAACTTCAAAACTCACATCATTTACCGCATACACCCACGATTTTGCCTTACCGAAAAAGTTTTTGGACGAAGCGAAACGGGTCGTCAGGTTTCGCACCTCCAACAAGGGCGGTTCCGCATATAGCTGCCGGTGCTGTTCGGCCCGGGCTTCCGCGTCAATTTCCATAAACACAAAACCACGCCCGTCTTCCTCTTTCATAAAGTCGGCAATGGTCGGCAAGCGCTTAAAGCGTTTTTGCATTGGCGGGCGACAAGCCACCAGCCCGCGTGTATAGGGGTGTTTGGCTTCGCTGAAAATCTTCTTTGTACTGCCCACTTCAATCAAATCGCCACGATACATCACCAAAACCTGCTCGGCAATCTGGGCGATTACGCCCAAATCATGTGTGATAAAAATGATGCTCATCCCGTATTTCTTTTGCAGGTTTTTCAGTATTTCCAAAATGGTTTTCTGCACCGTAACATCAAGGGCTGTCGTCGGTTCGTCGGCAATAAGCAATGATGGCTCACAGCTAATCGCCATGGCGATCATTACCCTTTGTTTTTGCCCGCCTGAAATCTGATGCGGATAGGAATCAAACAACTTTTCGGGGCGTGGCAGCTCCACCTCACGAAAGAGTTCGATGGTGCGCTCTTTGGCTTCGGCAAAGCTCATTTGCTTATGCAGCATCAGAGCCTCCACCACCTGTGGCCCGCACTTTATGGTCGGATTCAACGAGGTCATCGGCTCCTGAAAAATCATCGCAATTTCATTGCCCCGCAATGCGCGCATTTCTTTCTCGCTCAACTGCAACAAATCAACTTGTTTGCCATCACGCCTTGTAAAAAGAATCTCGCCTTTGGGAATCAGCACCGACTCTTTGGGCAGCAGACCCATTACCGCCATGGAAGTTACCGACTTACCCGAACCCGATTCGCCCACAATACCCAGTATGGCTCCTTTTTCCAGACTTAGGTTCATTGACTTCACGGCGGTATTTGTTCCCGAATCACTCCGGAAGTCAATCTGCAAATCGCGAATATGTAATAGCGGTTGTTCCATCTACCCACAAAAATACAGGATAAAAGAGCCGCGATGCGTTTACTTCTGCGGCTTTATTAACATTGTATATTTAATTATAGCCGGAATATTTTTTTAGAGCCTAATCCTTAACTTTGGCCCGGAAGCTCAAATCAAACGAAAATATTTCGAATAAGCAGAATCCCATTTATAGCCAAGCTATTAGATTTCTTCAACATAGATGATATAATTTATAAACATCAAGCCCATTTCTTTGCCGTATCAAGCTGTTTAATACCTATTTTTGCCACTTAATCAAACATTAAAATCGGATGAGAAATCTGGAAGATATTTGTATGCAGGTGGTCGAGATGAGTCAACAAGTTGGCGAATATCTTATGGAGGAAAAAGACCGGTTAAGCAGCAAGGATGTTGAAAGCAAAGGCAAACACAACTACGTAACCTATGTAGATAAAACCGCCGAGAAATACATCGTTGAAGGCCTGTCGAAAATATTCCCGCCCGCAGGATTTATCACCGAGGAAGGTACCGGAGAAAAAGCAGACGGTGAATTTAACTGGATTGTGGACCCCTTGGACGGTACCACCAATTTTATTCACGGACTGGCGCCCTTTTGCATCAGCATCGCTTTGCAAAAAGATGACGAGATTGTGTTGGGTGTAATTCACGAACCGACCCTGCAGGAAACCTTCTACGCCTGGGACGAAAGTCCCGCCTTTCTGAATTTCCAGCCCATCTCGGTTTCCGACACTCCAAGGCTCAACGACGCCTTGCTGGCCACCGGATTTCCATACACTGATTACAGCTATCTGGAAGGCTATATGGAGCTTTTCAAATGGACCATGGAAAACACGCGCGGAGTGCGCCGCCTGGGATCGGCCGCCATCGACCTGGCCTATGTGGCTTGCGGACGCATGGACGGATTTTTCGAATACGGGCTGCAGCCCTGGGATGTGGCGGCAGGAAGCTTTATCGTGCAAAAAGCCGGTGGAAAAGTGCGCGATTTTAAAGGAGGAAATGATTTTATCTTTGGAAAAGAAATTATGGCCTTCAATCCGAAACTGATTGATGAATTTCAAACAGCGGTGGAACAAACATTTAACAAAAAGGGTAATTAAAAAAATTGCCGACTAAATATTTTGGGTATGAGTATTAGCATTGAATTATTAAGCGGAAAGAAAGACTATAAAGAGTTTGTGGATTTTCCATTCAAACTGTATAAAAAAAGTCCGATGTGGGTGCCCCCCATAAAAGACGATGAGGTAAAAATGCTTAAAAAAGAGCACAATCCCGCTTATGATTTCTGCGATGCCGCTTTTTGGGTGGCCAAAGAGAACGGCAAAGTCGTAGGGCGAATCGGTGCTATTATCAACCATAAATACAATAAAGAAACCCATGAGAAGATGGGGCGCTTTACCCGTTTCGAGTCGGTGGATAGTTTTGAGGTGACCAAATTATTAATCGAAACCGCCGAAAACTGGATTAAAGAGCAAGGCATGGAAGGCGTCTATGGACCTCTGGGATTCAGCAATCTGGATCATCAAGGCTTATTGATCGAAGGTTTCGACTATCTCCCGTCCATTGCCTCGGAATACCACATGCCCTATTATCAGAAATTTATCGAGCAGTTGGGCTACGAAAAAGAAATCGACTGGGTGGAATTTCGCCTTACTTTGGGCGAGCGCGCACAAACCAAAGCCAAGCGCGGCGCCGATTTGATTAAAAAGCGTTACGGGCTCACCGTGAAGCATTTCAAATCGACCGACGAGCTGAAACCGCATATCCATGATGTATTTCAAATTCTGAACGGTAGCTTCGATGTACTGCCTTTTGTCAGCCGTTTTACCGATAAAATGGCGGATTTTTACGCCAATAAATAT
>CAYUAN010000214.1:0-2098 GCA_964442545.1 uncultured Prolixibacteraceae bacterium
AACAATCTAAGTCACACGCACTTCCAAACAAAAAATCCGCCCCTTTGCCATGGCAAAGGGGCGGATTTTTTGTTTGGAAGTGCGTGTGACTTAGATTGTTAAAAGTTAGCGTGCGCTTTATTTAGAATAATAATCTGATGAATTAAGAATTTTATTGATAATTTAGGCCTTTCCGCGTTTTTCTAATTTAGAATAGAAACGGTTATGATAAACTATATTTTTTTTACTTTTGTAAAATAAATACTATAACTGGGTGGTATATTAATGAAGCTTTCAAAAACATCGGAATACGCATTACGGATATTGAGTTTTATGATCAATTCCGATATGCAGGTTTTTTCGGCCAAATACTTAATTGAGTCATTGCAGGTGCCTGATAAATATTTGCGCCGCCTGATGACGGATTTGTCCAAAAAGGGCTTTATTCGGAGTTTGCAAGGAAGGGACGGAGGTTATGTTTTTGCCAAGAATACCAATAAAATTTACCTCTCACAAATTATCGACGCGGTGGAAGGAATGGAAAAATACGAAGGGTGTATTCTGGGCTTTAGTGAGTGTAGCGATGAAAATCCTTGCAGCTTGCACGAATATTGGGCGCCAATTAAACAACAGATGGTTGATTTCTTGTCCAATACAACCATTTCGGAATTGAAAGGAAACAATATTTTGAAATTTTAATTTGTATAATAAAAAGACTATAACGAAGTAGTATATATATTAATAACTAAAGTGATAAACATTATGAAACAAACATTACTTGACAAGTTTATGAGCAAAAAGGGACTCTATACGAGTTTCTGGTTCATTGCGATCATTATGGTGTCGGCTTTGATTTATTTCACGGCGACCCTGCAAAAAGAGGTGCCGCCGATTCCGAAAGTTGTAAAATCGGTTTCGGGTGAGCAACTCTACACCTACGAAGACGTGGTGGAAGGTAAAGGTTATTTCCAGGAGTTCGACCTGATGGACTGGGGAACGATGCTGGGAATGGGTGCTTATATGGGCCCCGATTTCACTACGGAATTTTTTCACCATCGTGCCGAGTTTCTTTACGATTATTATGGTAAGGAAATGTTCGGAAAGCCCAAGGCCGAGCTGGATGCCTATCAATTAGGCGCGGTAAAAGCCCGGGTTAAAGAGGATTTCCACCAGCAAACAAAACTCCTAGAGGAAGGGGTAACCTATACCGAGGGTTCTGCTGCGGCGTACAAAGCCAATGTGGAACATTTGAAGAAAATGCTGGTAGAAGGCGACCCCGAGCGGGCATTTCCCGGCGGCGTGATTCTTCCGAATGAGGCCGAAAAAATCGCCGCTTTTGTGGATTGGTCGCAAATGGTGGCTTCTTCCATTCGTCCCGGTACCGAAGGTAAAGTGGGCGAAGAGCGTACCTGGTCGAACAACTGGCCCAAAGAGCCCTTGGTGGATCAGGATACTTCGTACAACAACCATATTGTTTCCCTTTGGGAGTTCCTGCTTTTGTGGGCTTTGACCATTCTGGTCATCTTCCTTTCGTATGAATACCTATTTAAAAAGGACCCCAAGGAAGAGTTGGCTCCTGCCCTGAAAGTAACCTCATTATTCAAGTCGCAAAAGAAATTGCTGAAATACATTCCGATTGTTTCTTTGCTGTTTGTGGTACAAATGTTTTTGGGTGCTTATATCGCCCACTTATACGCCGATCCGACACAGGATTTTATTTTCTCACAAAGCTTATTGCCTTTTAATGTAATTCGTTCCATTCATACTCAGTTGGCCATATTATGGGTAGCCGTGGGTTGGTTAGTCGGAGGTTTGCTGATTGCGCCTTGGGTTGCCGGAAAAGACCACAAACTGCCCTGGCTGGTTGATGTGCTTTGGATTGCTTTGTTGGTGGTGGCCGTGGGTGCCGTTGTAGGACTGTATATGGGTGCTACCGGCCAAATGCGTGATACTTGGTTCTGGCTGGGTAACGAAGGCCGTGAGCTGTTGAACCTGGGCCGCGTATGGGATATCGGATTGGTTGTCGGACTGGTGTTCTGGTTCTTATTAATTATAACCTTGATTCGTAAATCCGCCACCAATAACCCGTTGGTGGGAACCATTATCTGGTCGGCTTTCG
>CAYUAN010000215.1:0-2595 GCA_964442545.1 uncultured Prolixibacteraceae bacterium
TTTCCAATTCCGGTAAATGTTTTTTCAGAATCGCCCAGATAATTGAACTGTCAATACTATCATAGGCGTGAATCAAACGATTTCTAAGGCCGATAATTTGTGCTGAACTTTCAATCCGAAGAGCATCCGGTTCTTTAGAAATCTTGTTAAGCACTTCACCGATAATTGCCAATTGACGTTCCACGGCACTTTGTGTTTTCAAATCAGCCGAATACTCGGTAAAACCCGCTACATCAACTAAAAACTCATTTATCAGTTGAATAGCCATCAAAATATCAGATAAATACTTTTTGTTTTTTTCCGTCATAAATTAACACCTTGGTACGATCCACTGTTCTTTTCAATACCGGATTGCGAATGGATGATTCCGTTAATAAATCTATTTTGCGTTGAAACAGCTGCTCAAATTTGTCCCATATCGCCAAAAGGTTCTCTCCTTTTTGCACCGGATCCACATCTCCTACTTCCACCAGAAAATCAAAATCACTGCTCTGTTCATCAAATTCCCCGTTAACAGAAGAGCCAAAGGCATACAGCGATTGAACATTATGCTTTTTGCATAATGAAATAAACTCCTGCATGCTGTTATGAATACTCTGTTTTAAATCCATATTACAAATATACGCCATTTTAGCATTATTGCTATTCCTAAGGATTACAAATATTTGTAGCTTTGTGAAATAATCCACAAAAACAGCAAAATTATGGAATCCATCAGAGAGATATTCAGAATCGGCCGCGGGCCATCGAGCAGTCATACTATGGGGCCGGTGCGGGCAGCCAAACAATACCGCGAGCGGCACGAAGAAGCCCTCAGCTTTCGCGTTAGTCTTTACGGCAGTCTGGCCCTCACAGGCAAAGGCCACCTGACTGATGTAGCCATAATGGAAGAACTGAAACCCGCCCAAGTGGAGATTGTCTGGAAAAAGAATGAACGGAAAGATTTTCATCCCAATGCTTTGCTGTTTGAAGTAACGGATAAAGGATTGGATACCGACCCCTGGCTGGTGTATAGTATCGGTGGCGGAAAAATTGTGGATGATAAAAATAAGGACGAAGAACCCCGCTTGATTTACAAGCAACAGACAATGCAGGATGTGCTTAATTATTATAAAGAAACAGGGAAGACTTTTTGGGAACTGGTTTATGAAACCGAAGGCGATGCCGTACGCCTGCACTTAAAGCAGGTGTGGGAAGTGATGCGCGCCGCCATCGATCGCGGATTGAAAGCCGAGGGACTGATTCCCGGCGGATTGAAGCTGCAACGCAAAGCCAACTCCTATTACACCAAATCGCTCACGCTCAGCAATTACGCCAAAACATCCAGCAAGGTGTTCGCTTATGCCCTGGCGGTTTCTGAAGAAAACGCCTCGGGCGGAGAAGTGGTAACGGCACCTACCTGTGGTTCGTCGGGCATACTGCCGGCGGTACTGAAAATCAGCCAGGAGCATTTTGATGCCGATGAAGCGCGCATACTGCACGCTTTGGCAACAGCCGGACTGGTGGGCAATATTGTCAAGCATAATGCCTCCATATCGGGAGCCGAAGTGGGCTGCCAGGGCGAAGTGGGCACGGCCTGCGCCATGGCCGCGGCAGCCGCCACACAACTGGCGGGCGGTTCGCCTGCGCAAATCGAATATGCCGCCGAGATGGGACTGGAACACCACTTGGGGCTTACCTGCGACCCCATAAACGGACTGGTGCAAATTCCCTGCATCGAGCGAAATGTACACGCCGCCATGCGCGCGGTGGACTCGGCACGTTACGCCTTGCTCTCGGACGGCAAACACTTTATCGGGTTTGATGTGGTAACCAAAGTGATGAAGCAAACGGGAAAGGATATGCCCAGCCTGTACCGGGAAACGGCTTTGGGCGGTTTGGCCAAATACGGCGACGCGGACTTTGTGGATAATTAATCTTCGTCAAAGCCGGGTTTTACTTATACTTTACTCCGGTTAAAAGAATATTCAAATGCGCACCACCACCAATGTGATATCGTCGTTCTGCTCGTGCTGCCCTACAAACTCCTTTACATCCTTCATTATGGACAGCTTGATTTCCGTGCTGTCCTGAGATGTGATTTTGGCCAAACTTTGCGCGAGTTGTTCGGTACCGAACAACTCCCGCTGTTTATTCTCAGCCTCGGAAACACCATCGCTAAAGCATACAATAACACTATCCGGCTCCAAAGGAATATTCTGGTTTTTATATTCCAAATCCTGAAAAACGCCAATAGGCGGAGTAAAAACCGGTATGGGCGAATATATTCCACTTGCCGACTTAATAATAAAGGGCGGATGCCCGGCAACGGAGTAAATCAATTCATTCTGCTCAAAATCAATCATTCCAATAATCATGGTGGCAAACATGCCCGTAGTGGAAATGCGGGAAAGCTTGGCATTTACCTTCCCCAAAACATAGGCCGGGTCGTATTGTTCTTCCATGGCGTCCTCAATCAGCATTTGCGCAGCCATCATAAACAAAGAAGCGGGAATCCCCTTGCCCGACACATCGCCCACATAAAACATCAAACGTGGTCCGCTACTTTTATAACCGTAAAAATCGCCCCCGACCACCTTCGCGGGATGCATCAGC
>CAYUAN010000216.1:0-2311 GCA_964442545.1 uncultured Prolixibacteraceae bacterium
AATATGGCTTTCATGGGAATCTCGCTGAGGCGTTGCTCACGATAGCTACGCAAATCTTCAAGATAAATGTCTCCAAAGATGGAATGGGTATATCCTTCAGTCTTCAGTTCCCTGAGTTTTGTGCCCATCAGCTTGTCATAATCCTTCATGCCCGCCGATTCGGGAATCTCAATAATCTCCAAGGGAATGCCGATGGCTTCGGCCTGAGCGCGTAATAATTCCTCACGCACTCCATGCATCGAAATGCGTTTGTATTGTGCGCTAACAGAGGTTAACAAGCAGGCCGGATCAAATTGATTGTGCTGCCGGATATAATGCAAGGCCAAGGCCGAATCTTTGCCGCCACTCCAATTGAATATTGCTTTTGCCTGTTTCATTATTTTCCTTTATAAATGGGACGCCGGCCTTCCTCAAACGCCTGAATGCCTTCGTTATAATCTTCACTATTATACGCCACGCGGCGTATTTGATCAATCTTTTCCGATGCGTTGATGCTGATGGCGTAGGCATTGGTAATAATGTTTATCTGCTCTTTAATCACGCGGATGCTCAAAGGAGAATTGCCTGCGATATTTTCAGCCATCTCCTGAACAAAATCATGCAACTGATCCGGTGTTACCAGGTGGTTCAGCAGTCCGAGCTGCAAAGCCCGCTCGGCATGAATCGGCTTGGCGGTGAAAAACATCTCTTTGGCGATATTGGGATTCACGGCATTCAAAACACGCAGAATTCCTGAAGTGTTGTAAGGGACGCCAATCTTTGCCGGGGTTATGGCAAAGGTGGTTTTGGTTGTACCGACCAAAATATCGCAGCGGGTAACCAAATCCACGGCTCCGCCCCAAACACTGCCTTCAATCTCGGCAATAACCGGACATTTCACTTGTTGCACCTTGCGCAGAACACGCTCCAGCGGATGGTCATAGGGGAGCGGGTCTTGTCCGGGTTTGGGCAACTCGTCAATATTAAATCCCGCCGACCAAACTTTCGTTCCTTTATTGGCAGAGATAATCAAAACACGTATATCGTCGGTAACTTTGTCCAGGGCCTCGATAATCTCATCCAGCATTTGTGTGTTCAGGGAATTGCGTTTTTTGTCGTTATCAAAAGTCAATCGGGCAATATAGCCGTTTATTTCAAATTTTATCATCATAGTCTCGTGCAGTTTTATTTTGAATTAGTGAAAAATAAAAAAGGCAATTTACTCAAAAAATAAATTGCCTTTCTGAAAATCTTTAATCGAAATTAGTTCCCGTTCAATATCAATGGTAAACCATCCTTGCCGCTACCGATAATAATGGTTTTACTGTTGGGCGATTCGGCCAGTTTAATGGTGGCTTCGATTCCACGCATTTTCAACAGCTCGTCGGTCAAACTGTTGTTGATAATTTTATTCGCGGCAGCTTCACCCTCAGCAGCGATACGCTGGCGTTCAGCCTCTTTTGCGGCTTTCTGCAGTTTAAATTTATACTCCAGAGCCAATTGCTCTTGCTTCAGTTTGCTCTCAATAGCGCTCTTAATCGAGGGGGGAAGGATTACCGAGCGAATCAGCATACGATCAAGATGAACGTATTTTTGCGCCAGTATTTTTTCCGTTTCCTCATACATCTCGTCCTGAATGGCGTCACGCTTGGTCGAGTAGATTTCTTCAGGCGTATAACGGCCAATTACCGAACGAGCCGCTGCGCGCATGGCAGGAATTACAATCTGTGATTCGTAATCTTTACCAATGTTTTTGTGCAGATAGGGCAGTTTGCTCTTCTCCGGCCAAAACCAGGCAGATACATCAATGTCAATTTCCAATCCGTTGGATGAAAGCATTTTCATATTCTCGGCGCGCTCTTTCTGACGTACGGAATAGATGTAAACTTTGTTCCACGGGGCGATAAAGTGGAAACCCTCGCCAAGTGGCGCCTGTTCCAAATCGATACCCCCTTGAAAGGTGTTAAAAATCACACCGGACTGTCCGGCACCGATAGTAACCGTCATCCGGTTCCAAAAAAGGATTACCAGAATAATGGCTCCGACAATTATAGCAATTGGGAACACTTTTTTCATATTCAGATCCCCGGGTTGATGTTGTTGATTCATAGGTTTTTAAAATTTAGAATATTTAATGGGGCAAAGGTACGGTTTTTATTGTGAATGCGCTTTACCCTCCAAGTGTTTGCTTTGCCCTCCAAGAGTTTGCTTTACCCTCCAAGAGTTTCAAACTCTTGGAGGGTAAAGTGCATTCATTATATAAAAAAATACGCCATAACCCCCGCCACCACAATCGCCGGAATCATATTGATTACCGGAATCTTTTTTATTT
>CAYUAN010000217.1:0-15321 GCA_964442545.1 uncultured Prolixibacteraceae bacterium
GTTGCAGAGATAGCGACAGAGCGATAATCAGCGACATAATTTTGCCCAGCGACTCCCGCGGCAGGCGTAGCTGATACAAGGAAATCAGATTGATATTAAATACATTGATAAAAAATCCGATAACAAACATTTCAATCAGAAGCAGCAGCAAAATATCGCTAAAAGCGGCGCCCACAAAGGACAGGCCTATGGCAAAAAAGGAAAATGCCAGGATATGACTTACTTTCCAAGCGAATTTTTTACCCGACAGCAAAAGCGAGCCTGTCAACATGCCCGCGCCCACAGCACTCATCAGGTAGGCAATCTCTTTTACATCGCCTTTTACAATCAGGGGAATCAGAATAGTCAGCGAGGAAAAGAAAAAATTGACCACCGCCATCCGGATAATCATTTTATACACAATCGTATAATGCTTTACTAATTCCCAGCCCGATTTTATATCCTCCCAAATGGGTGTGGCGTTTTTTTTCAGATTGTGGCTCACATCCTTGATATTTACCAAAAAGATTACCGATACCAGAAATAAAATACCTGCGGCGATAAATGCCTTGGTCACGCCCAGTGTCGCAATGATGGCCGAGCCGAACAAAGGCCCGATAATGGAGCTGGCACTGCCGCTAATCTGTTCGATGGCATTTGCCTGAGTGATTTGCTCCTTGGAAACCAAAGACGGGATGATGGCCAGGGAGGAAGGATTGAAAAAGGCTGAAGCCAGCGAAATGCCCATCGTGCCCACAATGAGGCCATAGGTATTCAAATGGCCGATGTAAAACAGCCAGGCGAAAAGCGACACCAGAGCCAGGCGGATAAAATCGGCGGTAAACATGACCACGACCTTATTTTTGCGGTCCACGATGCTGCCGGCATAGGGCGAAATCAATACCGCGGGCAGCGAGGCCGCAACCATTGCCATTCCCACATAAAAAGCCGAGTTGGTCCACTTATAGACAATCCAAATCAGAATGAGGGAATGCATACGCGAAGCCAGTTCGGAAGCGATGGTAGCAATCCAGAAGCGCAGAAAAACACTATTATGTCGTAACACATTACTCATAGCATCGCTTTTTCTTTTTCCCGTAAAATGTATGCAAACAAATCGCGGGCGAAATTGTCGTGAATATGGATTTTCGAGGCGTTGATTTCCCCGTTCAAAAATTCAAAACGAATAACATCTTTGGCGTTTAATAAAGAGGGTGTGATGCCCGCAAAAAAGAAATGTATTTGTTCCAGCTGCTGTACCAACGCATTAATCGGAGCGTCTTCCAGAACGATATTCAGGAAAATAACGTCGGCTTTGAGCACATATAAAAGTTTATGCAGGGCTTGTTTAATCCCGCTAAAATTATCCCTGCCGACTTGCAGCACATTGATTACCCCAAAGCCCCAATTCGCATAATAATTAGACTGCACCCGGCCGGGCCCTGCCGCATTATCGTTTTGCCCGGCTACAACGAAAGGCAAATCCAGATGCCGATATATTTTTTTCAAAATCTCAGTATGCCGTTCGGGAAAATACAGCCGGCGTTCCCGCTTTATCAGGGGTTTGAAATACAGCAGGCAACTCTCGCGCTGGGACAGTGATTCGCTGATTTGGCGGAACTTCAGGCGCTGCGGCACTAATCCGAACGAAAAACCGCAGGCACGGGAGGCAAAACTATTATTTACCTTTTGCGAAAATACGTGCGTCGTTACCGGTTGCGACATAATTCCTTCCAGCTTCAGCTCCACGGCTTTTTGTTCGAGGAGCGCACGCATGCGGCCGAGCAAATTAAAACCGCGGTACTCAGGTGCCACCACCGCTTGGCCGCTTTCGGCTATGCTGCCCAAAGCGGGACGCTCCAAGGCATAATGCCCGATAACTTCATTATGTTTTGTATCGAAAGAAACCACAGAAATAAGCTGTCCGTTTTTATTTTGCTCCTTGATTTTTTCGGGATAATACATATCCTCGTTGGGATAGGTGTAGCCATAGGCTCGATAAATGCTGCGGGCAATCATTATAGCGTCGCTGTCGCGGAAATAGCGTAATTCAATATTATTGATATCCACCTCCGGGGCCTTGGGTTTCACGGGTATTCCGGTCTTTTCCAAAATACTGACAATATCATCCTGCAGCAGGGCAAAAGACAGACGCAACTCCTTCCCTTCCGCACCATGATTAATCCATTGCACACGGTCCACGAATTTGCGAATAAGAAACAGTTCCATTCCCTCGGTATTCAATCCGCTGACATCCCCACCGGGGCGGTATTCCCTGGAGAGGGAATCGTCGAAAGGAAGGCCTTTATCGGAAAATGACAACTCCAGAAAACCGCGGCTTACTTCCACGCCAATCCGCACTTCCGCCACTTCGCCGGGCATAAAAGAATTTTTCAGGATATAAACAAAGGCCTCTTCGCTAACGATTTTCAGATGATTCAGCAAATCACCGGAGACCTTGAATACTTTCGCGCTTTCCACCACAAAAGAGCGCAAAACAGGCAACATCTCAATTTTATTCGGAATCTGTAATATATTCATCGGGCTATACATTACTCCATATTAAAAAACAACTCCAAAACCGAACGTGTTTTAGGATTGCTAAAAATATATAAAAGTCCTATAGAAAGCAAATAGATATATTTAATGAATGGTATTTTATTTTCAGGACGAAGATTTATGTTTAATAAACAAAACGAGCAGCAATACTTTCGGGATTATGGCTCTGCTTAATGTAAAGCAATCAATTTCCTAAAACGTCCGTAAAACATTAGCGCGGCGGAAGTGAGTCCGCCAATCAAGCCAATCCATAGGCCTGCAACCCCAAAGTCGAGCATAAATGCAAATAAGTAGCCCAAGGGCAATCCCATTATAATGTAGGAAATAAAGGCGTAAACCATGGCATGTTTCACATCGGCCAGGCCACGCAAAGCACCTAAAACCACCACTTGTGTACCGTCGAAAATCTGGAACAGGGCCGCCATAAGCAAGAGTTGGGCCGCCAGATAAATTACTTCGGCATCGTGGGTGTATAGCTCCGGCAATTGATAGCGGAATAAAACAAAACTGATGGCCGACAGCCCCATAAAAGTCCAGACCAGCTGCAAGGAAGCATAGGTTGCGCGGCGCAAGCCCAAAAAGTCTTTTTGGCTAAACTGATGCGATACGCGTATGGTCGTGCCCGAGCTTATTCCGGTAACCACCATAAAGGAAACCGTGGCCAGGCCGATAGCAATCTGATGTGCCGCCAGCGGAACCACACCCAGCCAACCGGCCATGATGGCGGTAAATGAAAAGGCGAATACCTCCAGCAGCATTTGCATGGAAATGGGGCTTCCCACTTTCAAGAGTTTTTTCATCAAGCTTTTATAAACACCCGAATGCAAAGCGATTTGCCAGTATTCCTTAAATCTCGCACGCTGAATCAATACCTCAACAAAAGCCACAGGCATGGCGTAGCGGGCGATAAAAGTGGCGTAACCGGCACCGTTCAGCCCATAGGCCTCGAACCCCCAATGGCCAAATATTAAAGCGTAATTCAAAACAATATTCAACACATTGGCACCAAGGGTAATTATCATAGCATTCATGGTGTCGCCCAGGCCTTCGGCAAACTGCTTGAAGGTAAAAAACCACAGAAACGGCAAATAGGATAAAACCAGAATCCGGTAATAGGGCACCGCCATTTCGACCACTTCGGGCACCTGCCCCATCTGATCGAAAAAATAAGAAACCACCCACAAAGCGATGGTGATGAGCAAAGCCATTGCCGTGTTCAGGATAAAAGAATTTTTCAACAATCGGCCACCCTCCTGTTTATCTCCCGCACCAAAACTATGCCCGACCAAAGGCGTCAGGCCAAAACTGAAGCCCATACCGATAATCATCCCGATTACAAAAACAGAATTGGCAAAAGCCGCCGCCGCCAGCTCGACCGTACCGACCATACCCACCATCATATTATCCACCTGCTGCACCAAAACCTGGCCCAATTGAGATAAAATAACCGGTATTGCAATCTGCAGATTACGTTTATAATAGGGCAAATATATTTTCAGAAAATTCATATAATAATGTGTGCCAAAGATGCTGAAAAAGCATAAATATACATAAAATCAACTATGCTTTTATTAACAAAACTTTTCGCAAGATAAATATCGATTTATTGTCAATTATTCTATCTTTGTGTTTCATTGTGAAGGAGAGCTGTATAAAAGCTATTTCTAAACTGTAATTTATTTACTGATTAACAGTATATTTATAATTACGGTTTGGTATATTTATACAACAAAATGCAAAATTTAACATGAAAGATGTTTATTATTTATGTGGTTTTAGCTAAACTGCAAAGCAATGATTATATGGTGGTAATTCTAAATTAGAAACTAAGAACTTTGGTGTTAATGAACCCCGGATTTGCGCACATAAAGTCGATGGAAATCAATAAACTTACCTTAAACTTTATTGATAAAGATAAGGAGCGAAAGTTTAGAAAGTATTATTTCAAAAATTCCCATGTTGCTACACGAATTTCATTTGTGCTTGTAGCCTTATTATATAGTATTTTCGGATACCTTGATTATTTGATGGCCGGAGAGCAAATGGTATTTTTCTGGCAATTACGTTTTCTTTTGGTAGTTCCGATTTTACTAATGACATTCTTCCTTTCATTTCTGAAGAATTTCGAATCCTACTGGCAGGAGCTCATGTTTGTGAGCTACCTAATTGCCGCCGGAACCATTGTTATCATGATCGTAAGTTTACCCAACGATTTTGTATATAGCAATGGTATGCTGCTGATTTTTTTCGCGGGTTATGTATTTATCAAACTGCGCTTTTTGTTGGCTACGCTGGCCGGATGGCTCTCTCTTTTGTTTTACAATATCCTGGCATTATATAACGGACATATTGAATCCTCGACAATCCTGGTTAATGATTTCTTTTTTGTTGCCGCTAATTTTATCGGAATGTTCGCCGCCTATAATTCCGAGGTTTTCGACCGTAGAAACTTCTATCTCTATATGCAGATAGCGCAAAAGAATAAAGATATTGAGTTTATCAATAAAAACCTGGAAAAAACGGTGGAACGCCGTACCAAGTTATTGAATATGCGTAATGAAGAATTGCATAATGAGATTGCGCGACGGATTACCATTGAGCAGGAATTGATTAAAGCCAAAGAGAAAGCGGAAGAGTCGGACAAACTGAAATCGGCTTTCCTGACCAATATGAGTCACGAGATTCGCACCCCGATGAACGGCATTATCGGATTTGCCGAACTGCTGCGTGAGGCCGAAGATGAACAAGAGATGAACGAGTTTATCGACATTATTGTTAAAAACGGGCAACACCTGCTTGATTTGATTAACGATATTATCGACTTGTCGAAAATCGAAGCGGGCGTACTGCAAATCTTCAAAAGCGAGTTTAACCTTAATGAGCTAACCGGAGAAATTTACAAACTCTTTTCCGCCAACAAACTCCTGGTCGAAAAGAATCTTCAGCTCAGTTATCACAATCATTTACCCGATGATGAGGCAAATATTATTACAGACCGCACCCGGCTCAAACAAATCCTGATTAACCTAATCAACAATGCCGTAAAATATACCGAGAAAGGCAGTATTGAATTTTACTACACTTTGGAAAATGACGTATTGGAATTTTTTGTAAAAGACACGGGAATCGGCATCGCCGAAGAACATCAAGAGCATTTGTTTGAGCGTTTTATGCAGGTAACCTTAAATAATACGCCAAAGAAAGAAGGCACCGGACTGGGCCTGGCCATTACCAAAACCTATTTGAAAATGATGGGCGGAAATATTAAGGTGCGCAGTCAATTGAATGTGGGCTCCACATTCTCTTTTACTTTGCCGGTATCACACGTTCGTAAAGACCTAAAACAGAAAGAAGAACAACATGAACTATAATTGGGAAAATAAATGGATCATTGTGGTTGAAGATATCGACTTTAATTTCAAGTTGATTAAACGGCAATTAAAGAAAACTAAGGCGGAAATTGTGTGGTTGAAAAACGGGCAGGAATCGATTGATTACGTGAAAGAACGAAAGCCGGTGGATGTGATTTTGATGGATGTTCGTATGCCCGTGATGAACGGTATTGAAGCCACGCGGGTGATAAAGCAGCTCAACAGTGATATTCCTGTAATTATCGAAACCGCCTGTGTGGTGGGTTCGGATTATGAGGAAGTAAAATCGTCGGGCTGCGACGACTATTTATTTAAACCCCTGAAAGCAGACGAAATGCTGGCAATGATTGATAAATATTTAAATCCAAAGAAATAAAACGGATGCTACAAAACCAAAACCCGGCCAACAGACACAATATATCGGTACTTTTTGTGGACGATAACGAATCGATTCGCAAATTGTATCAACGCTTACTGGAGAAACATGTGAACCATTTTTACATCGCACGCAACGGCCATCATGGTTTGCAATTATATCAGGAGCACAAGCCCGATTTGGTAATTACCGACATCAATATGCCGGTAATGGACGGTTTGGAGATGGTGCGCGAGATCAAAAACCTCGACCCCAACGCCAAGATTGTGGTCATGTCGGCTTACAATGTGAAAGAGAATTTTATCGAGTCGATAAATCTGGGGGTGGACGGCTATCTGATGAAACCCGTGGAAGCAAAAAAACTGCTTTCGCTGATAGATGAATTCGCGGGTATTACCATGATGAAGTGGGAACTGGAGAGCAAAGAGCGAATGCGTCGTGAGGCCGAGGAATACCTGAAGAAATCATTGGCCGAAAAAGATGTATTGCTGCGCGAGGTGCACCACCGTGTTAAAAACAATATGCAGATAATTTCCTCCATACTGCGTATGCAGGGGCGCACTATTGAGGATCCGCGCCTGAAAGACATCCTGCAGGAAAGCCAGAACAGGATTCACTCCATGGCTTTGATTCACGAAAACCTGTACAGCAACGAAAGCCTGGCCAATATCCGCTTTGCCAATTATGTACAAAGTTTGAGCGGTAATATTGCCCGTACTTATGCCGATAAACAAGCCATCGTTCGGTTCGATTACAATATCGAAGATGCCTATTTGCCCATTGATATCGCCATCCCTTGCGGACTAATTATTAATGAGTTAATATCCAATTCGTTTAAGTATGCCTTCAAAGACCGTACGCAAGGCACCATCGGTATTCATTTTAAAAACCTTGGTGAAGAGCGGTATGAGCTATCGGTTTTCGACGACGGAGTGGGCATTCCGGCGGATTTGGACATTACCAAAACCCGTTCGCTGGGAATGAAAATCATTCATAAGTTGGTAAAACAACTGGACGGATCACTAAAAACAGATTTTACAAACGGAACAAAATTCATCATTACATTCTAAAACATAACATAAACAATATAATGGAACGAGAAAACTATAAAATATTGGTGGTAGAAGACGAAGTGCTTGTGGCTACCGATATCGAAGAAAGCCTGGAAAGCCTGGGCTACACCGTGCAAAACACCGTAGCTCGTGGCGAAGAAGCTATTGCTGAGGTGGAAAAAAGTTTGCCTAATTTAATTTTGATGGACATCAATCTGAAAGGTGAAATGACGGGCATTGAGGCCGCTAAACAAATCACAGCCAAACACGATGTACCCATTGTATATCTGACAGCCAACGCGGATATCGCCACCATTAATCAGGCAAAAATTTCGCTGCCTTACGGCTACATCATCAAGCCTTTTACGGACAAAGAATTGCAGACCAATATCGAAATCGCACTCTACAAATTCGAAAACGACTTGAAAATAAAGATGGAAAGCGAGCAGTTTAACACTTTCTTCGATTTGAAAGACCATGAGAAAAACCAATTGATTATTCATGCCGATAACGGATTGGAGAAAATCAATATCGACATGGTATATTATCTGGAAGCCAAGGATAATCATACGATTATACACCTGTTCGACGAGGAAGTTTCCACAGGAAAAAGCCTGGAGGAGATGGCCGCCCTCTTTCCCAAAGAGCGTTTCGTACAGGTAAGCGACAGCTTTTTCATCAATAAAGACAAAGTGTTTGTGGTAAAACTTCCCGAAGTGATTATTGCCGACAAGATGACTGTGATTACGGTAGATAAAGACCGTCAGCAGGTTTTGAAGGATGTGATCGGGGAGCTGGACGAAATCGTGGACGAAGATTAGTCCGTTTAGCAAACATAAAACTCTTTTATGATGATGGACAGCAGTACGCATTCATTCGACGAGCTGGCTCAATTTATTAAGCAGCTATTTGACAAAAACGGGCCTGATCCGCACGAATACCAAATGATATTTGATTTGGTGGACGAGCTGAAAACGGAAGATATCGACTTGTTTCGCCAAGCGATGAAACCCATTTTGAACCCGAACACAATCATCGGTTTTTCATTTACAAAACCTTTTGGTTATAATGGCGATTTCTTTATTATCGAAAAGATTTATCAGAAATATGTCAATCCGCATCCCAAGTACCGGAAATGGGATGAGTACTTCCATACTTTTCCGGCAGCCATTGCGGTGGTAAACCGTAAAACTCTGGCTAAAGGTATTTTCAGCGAGCTGAACGAAAAAGCCGCAGGCCTGCAAAAAGATGTAATGATATTGGGCAGCGGCCCGGTAACGGAGACCTTTGAATTTTTCGAAGAGCATCCCGACAGCCCGCTGGTATTTGATATGCTCGACCTCGACAAGCGGGCAATCGCCTATGCCAAAACCAAAAACCGTGACTATTTGAAATCCATGACGTTTCACAACAGAAATGTGATTCGCCATACGCCCGACAAGCAATACGACCTGATATGGAGTGCCGGATTGTTCGACTATTTCAAAGGCAAGCACTTCGTTTATCTGGTGCGTAAATACTATGATTTTTTGAAGGAAGACGGCGAAATGATTATCGGGAATTTCAATACCAATAATCCCTCGCGGCGCATTATGGAAATTTTGGGCGATTGGTTTTTATACCACCGCTCGGAAGAAGAGTTAAAGCAATTTGCCCGTCAGGCCGGCATTCCCGACGACAAAATTGAAGTATTTAAAGAACCCTTGGGGATTAATCTGTTTTTACGTGTTCGTAAATAAATCGTGTTTTTCAGAAAATAATTTTCTAAATTCGCTTATTCAATAATCACTAACACAAAAACACAATATATCATGAGAACAACATTAGTACTATTAGCAATGGTATTGGGTTTAAGTGTACACGCCCAAAAGATTAAATTAGTTTCGGGAAACTTGAGTTTCCTAAAAGGACAAAAATCAATTATGGTTGATTTTGAGTATTCGGATCATCTGATGGTAGGAAAAATGACTGAAGCCGACTACATCAAAAAGAAGCAGGCGGAAGCAGAAAAACATGAACCCGGAAGCGGGGAGAAATGGCTGGAAATGTGGAGAGGTGACCGTGTAGAGCATTATCAACCGAAATTTATCGAACTGATGAATGCCTATCTGAGCAAGCCGGGTGTTACTGTATCGGAAACAGCTTCGGATGCGAAGTACAAATTGGTGGTAACCACTACTTTTATTGAGCCAGGATTTAATGTTGGGGTGATGAGCCGTCCGGCATATATCGATTTGACCTTGACTTTTGTGGAAATTTCCACCGGAAAAGAAATGGCGAAACTGACTTTGGTAAAATCGCCCGGACAAGGTGCCGGAGACTTTGATTCGGGTTACCGTGTTGGCGAAGCCTATGCCAAGGCAGGTAAAGAATTTGCCAAATTTTTATTAAAGAAAAAGGCTTTTTAATAGTCTTTGTTTCTGGCGTAAAAAAAGGCGGGACAAATATTTGCCCCGCCTTTTTCATGCAATCATCCCTATCGAATCAATATCTTATCTTTTCGTTCATAGGCATCGGCAAAGCGGCTGCGGATTACATAAACACCAGCAACAGGCAAAGAAATTTGAAGCTGTGTAATACCGCTTTCATTATTTACATACACCTGTTTTCCGGCTACATTAAATACCTCTACGGAAACCAGTTCTTCATCCGATTTCAAAATAATAGTCCGGCCATTATTCTGATACAAAGTAAGTTTGGGGATATTATTTTCCGGTTGATTTCCAATACCCACATTATCATACTCAATGATATAATATAAGGTGTTGGTAATGGCAATATCATTCCATTCCCCGGCAATGTTTCCCGTACCCGCAGAAGGCCACGGCTCCAAACCGATAGCGGCTGCATCCTGGCCCGATCCGTAATTGTCCGGTTCATTCGGACTTCCGGTATTGGTACCGCCCCAATTGTAATAGGCACCATTCACCGCAGAGCCGTTTCCGCTACCCCAGGCCCCCTGTCCTGTCCAGAAATTCGCCCCCTGACCGTCATTGTCTCCATCCCAAAGCCAGGTTCCCTCGGTAACTTTGTCTGTAGCACCAATCCAAATGTAGGCTATACCGCCACCATCCGAAACACTGGTGTATTGCATGGAGATTCCGGAATTTTGAATGGCATTCCAAATGCCGGTTTGCTCAGCCTGGTTGTTTATCTCTACCAGATAACCGCCATCCTGTACAGCACTCGCCGCAGCATCAGCCCACGATTTTTGGGTTTTTACCAGTTTGTAATTTTTGTTTCCTACCGTAAAACTGTAGTCCTGCGCAAACAACTGAATACTGCACAGCATTAATGCAAATAGTAAAATTCTTTTCATTGCTTTAGATTTAGTAAGTAAAAATATTTAGTTTCCGCAAAGGTAAAAAATTATACTAATCCTTGCTCTTCAATATTAATATTTGCTCCCCTAAGAGCAAAAAACCGGTAATGCTTAAAGGCCGCTCATGCATACAATAGCCGTTTTGGCTTCATCACACCTTGCATCATTTCCGAATTTATAAACAATTTTAAATAAGTTTTTAACCATTCGGTTGCCAATTGTATGAATTAAATATTTTTGTATTGACAAGCACAGAAACATATATAAATATATAAATTTATCAGCACGTTCATCAGAAAGAGAAAAAGATTGAAGTTTTATCAATACTATTTTAATTATTAACTAAACAACTGAATATGAAAAGACAACTACTTAGAATGGCCCTTATATTGGGCTTTTTAGCGGGTTCATTTTCCTTTACGATGGCCCAAGGCCACATCAAAGGAAAAGTAATTGATGCGGAAACAGGTGAAGGACTTATCGGCGCCACCATTGTTGAAGAAGGAACCACCAATGGCGCAGCAGCCGATTTGGACGGTTCTTTTGATTTAAAACTTGATGCCGGTTCTCATACTGTTGAGATTACCTTTGTTGGTTACAAAACAATTAAAAAGACCGTGGATATCAAAGACGGGCAAACCATTGATTGGGGCGTAATCAAAATGAAGTCGAACCAAATCGGTTTGAGTGAGGTAAGTGTAATCGCTTCCATTGCCATCGACCGTAAAACTCCGGTTGCCGTTTCCACGATTAACACTCTGGAAATTGAAGAAAACCTGGGATCTCAGGAACTTCCCGAGGTGATGAACCGTACCCCCGGCGTTTATGCCACCAAAGGTGCCGGCGGATATGGCGACAGCCGTATTAATATTCGCGGTTTCGACCAGCGTAATATTGCGGTAATGATTAACGGTGTACCCGTAAACGATATGGAAAACGGTTGGGTATATTGGTCAAACTGGGCCGGACTGGGTGATGCTGTTTCCACTATTCAGGTGCAGCGTGGTTTGGGTGCTTCCAAACTGGCGATTAACTCTGTGGGTGGTACGATGAATATCATTACCAGCACTGCCGATCGTGAAGCAGGCGGATCTCTTTTGTTCTCTATCAACTCGTATGGAACAGCTAAGGGTATGCTGACACTGAACACCGGTGAAAACAAAAACGGTACGGCCTTTACCTTTGTAGGTTCACGTACTAGCGGCCCCGGTTATGTAGATGCTACTTATATCGACGCCTGGTCTTATTATATGGCCATCAGCCAACGCCTGGGATCGAAACATCGTTTGCAGTTTTCTATTATCGGAGCGCCACAAAAGCACGGACAACGTGATAATTCACAGTATTCTGCACAGACATTCGAGCAGGTTGAGCGCAATGGCATTAAATACAACCCCAACTGGGGATGGCTCGGCGGTGAAATGTATAATGAGCGGAACAATTTCTATCATAAGCCGCAAATCGCGTTGAACTGGTATTACAATATAAACAAAAGCACATTCCTGGCTACTTCAGCTTATATGAGCTTCGGTAGCGGAGGCGGATCAGGTATTTTAGGGCGCAGTCCGGTAAAATACGGAGCTCCGAGCGATGCATTAGGGCAAAGAGATTGGCAATATGCCGTTGATATGAACGATACAAGCTCAACAGGTTCGTACCTTATTATGCGGAACTCTATGAATAACCACCATTGGTATGGTGTGATTTCCACCTTGAAACATTCATTCTCTGATAATCTGCGTTTAATTGGCGGTATTGATGCCCGTACCTATAAAGGAGAGCACTATCGTGAAGTACGCGATCTTTTGGGTGGTGCATATTGGTATGATAAAGTTAACAACAAAGCCCAGGTGGGCGACCGCATTGCTTATGATAATGACGGAATCGTAACCTATGGCGGTGTATTTGCTCAGTTGGAGGCAACCTTTGGTAATCTGGACGCATTTATTGCCGCAACAGCTTCAAATACCTGGTACGGACGTTACGACCGTTATAATTATGCATTATATTTAATTAATGACACCTTAGGGGTTAGTAATCCTGAGGCAGAAGGTGTAACTGCTTTCGGATATAATGCCAAAGCAGGCGCCAACTATAATATCAACGAACATCATAATGTTTACTTCAATGCCGGATATTATTCCCGCGCACCTTATCATAATTTCGTTTATGTAAACTACAGTAATGATATCAATCCCAATTTAGCTAATGAGAAAATTACCGCTTTTGAATTGGGTTATGGCTTTACTTCACGTAAATTTACTGCTAAGCTAAACGGCTATTACACTCAGTGGCAGGATAAATGGGCCAAAGGTTCCTATCGTGATACTGCAGGACAATCACAAACGGTTTATTTCCAGGGAATCTCACAAACCCATATGGGTGTTGAGCTGGAAATGAAATATAAAGTAAGCAAAGCTTTAGAATTAGGCGGATTTGCATCTGTGGGTGATTGGAAATATACCGATGATGTTGACTTTGATGTTTATGATGATAATCAAAACTTCTTAGGAAATTATCACGCCTATATTAAAGACCTGAAAGTTGCCGATGCTCCGCAAACGCAAATTGGAATTCTTGGACGCTTGAATATGGGCAAACGCATTATTCTTGGTGCCGATTATGTTTATAATGATAATCTGTATTCACGTTTCGATCCGGAAAGAAGAACCAATCCGAACGACACAGAGCAGTCTTATAAACTCCCGGGTTATGGATTATTGAATATGATGTTCAAATATAAATTCCAGTTCGCCGGTTTAAAATCATATTTCCAAATTAATGCAAACAATGTATTTGATACGGAATATGCCATGGAAGGTTGGGATAATGCCACTAAAGACGCTAATGGTAAATATTCACACAGTAAAGAAAACTTTATGGGATTCTGGGGCTTTGGCCGCACCTTTAACTTTACTTTGAAAGTTATGTTCTAAAATCTTTATTTATACTCGAAAAGCTCTTCGCCTTGTGCGGGGAGCTTTTTTTGTATCTTCGATTTCTCAAATTTCAGCTTATGCGATTTTTATCACTGACTCTTATACTCAGCCTGCTTTCCGTTTTGACTGCTTGCAACAAAAGCGGTAAGGAAAACACCCCGGTTGAAACAAAAACGGGTATCCCTTATGTTATTATGCTTTCGATGGACGGTTTCCGTTGGAACTATCCCGATAGAACAAGCACCCCGGCTTTTGATGAAATGGCCCAAAAGGGCATCCGGGCGGAAATGGTTTCCTCTTTCCCTACCAAAACTTTTCCCAATCATTACACCATTGCCACGGGATTATATCCCGATCATCACGGACTGGTGAATAATACATTTTGGGACCCGCAGCGCGGTGTTTTATATAAAATATCCGACCGTTCGAAAGTGCAGGACGGATATTTCTATGGCGGCGAACCCATTTGGGTAACGGCCGAAAAGCAGCATGTGCGCAGCGCCTCTTATTTTGGGGGGGGTAGCGAAGCTAAAATTGACGGCTACTATCCTTCCATCCGGAAAACTTATGAGCATGCTTTTCCGTTTTACCAACGGGCCGATTCGGTGATTGCCTGGCTGCAACTGCCGCATCAAAAACGCCCGCATCTGATATTATGGTATGTCAGCGAACCGGACGGAACCGGACATCACGCAGGCCCCGAAAGTCAGCAAATTACGGATACCATTGCCGGACTCGACCGCCTGCTCGCTTATTTTCTGAACGAAATCGAAAAGCTGGATATTAAAGACAGTATAAACCTGATTGTGCTTTCCGACCACGGAATGCAAGAGATTTCAAGCCAACGCGTCATCCGTTTGCAGGATTACCTGAAGCCCGGATGGACCAAAGGCATTAACGGCGGTAATCCGGTGTATAATATTTGGGTTACGGACGGATACAAAGACTCCGTTCGGCGCGCCTTGCAAAATGTGGCGCATTTGCAGCTGTACGACAAGGATAATATTCCGCCCCGTTTGCATTATATGACCAATGAACGTTGCGGTGATTTTGTGACGGTAGCCGACAGTGCCTGGTCGTTGTTTAATGATTATGTGCCAACGTTTACTACCGGAGGCACCCACGGTTACGACAATGCCAACCGGAATATGGATGCCATCTTTTATGCTTTTGGTCCGGATTTCAAAAGTCAAAGCAGCGAAAACACGCGGCTGAACAATGTGGATGTATATAATCTGCTGTGTAAAATTCTTGATTTAGAGGCCGCTAAAAATGATGGCGATGCCTCGCGGGTGCATGATTTCGTTAAGTAAAAAATATTTTCACGGAAAGCGCATTTATTAAAGAAATTATTTAGTTTTGCAGCCTGATTGACGGCGGGGTGTAGCGCAGCCCGGTAGCGCGCTTCGTTCGGGACGAAGAGGCCGGAGGTTCGAATCCTCTCACCCCGACAATCAAAACCCGGCTCTGCCTTGGCAGAGGCCGGGTTTTTCTTTTGGAGCGCGGCAAGCTTGCTTGCAAAAGCTCCAAAAGAAAAACCCGGAAAAAATCACCAAAGGTGATTTTCGGGTTTTGATTTCACTCCCCCCAAAAGGATCGCCCTGCGAATACAGCGAGCAGGGCAATCCGACTATCAAAGAAATACTTTCTTCCAGAGGACAAAGAAAAACCCGGAAAAAATCACCAAAGGTGATTTTCGGGTTTTGATTTCACTCCCCCCAAA
>CAYUAN010000218.1:0-9264 GCA_964442545.1 uncultured Prolixibacteraceae bacterium
AAATTAGTTTTTCATCCCGAAATCGAATCGCATATAAAAAAAATGTTTGCCAAAATGAACTATCCATATACGGATAACAATAAAGGGCAATCTTATCTACCTTCCAAAGCAAAGATACTTTGGAACCACTACGGAACAGCACCCGGAATGTGGATAGAACACGAAAATAAAATATTCATTTTCCTACCCGGCGTTCCATTTGAAATGAAACAAATATTTGAAAATGAAGTAGTTCCGGAAATCAAAAACAAATTCAAGTTGCCGGTTCTTTACCATAAAACCGTAACCGTTTTTGGCATAGGTGAAAGCCTACTCGCCGACAAATTACAAGACTGGGAAAAACAATTACCCGAAAATATCAGCTTGGCATATTTACCGCATCCCGGACGAATCAGACTACGATTATCCGCAAAAGGAAAAACAATTGCCAAACTAAAAAAAATAATTGATGAACAAATCCAAAAACTAAAAAAATATATTCCGGAATTAACCGTATCCGAACAAGTTGAAAATTTAGCCTTAGCCGTTCATCAAAAATTAACCGAAAAAAAACAAACGGTAGCCTTTGCCGAAAGTTGCACAGGTGGCTTGATAACCGCTGAATTGGCACAAATTCCCGGAGCATCCGAAATCCTGAAAGGCGGGATCGTAGCTTATCAAACAAAAATAAAAACAACAGTCTTAAAAATACCCGTAAAAACAATTGAAAAATACTCCGTAGTTAGTGAAAAAATAGCCGAACTAATGGCTATTCAAATCAAAAAAATAATGAAATCGGATTGGGCAATCGCAACAACCGGAAATGCAGGTCCGACAAAAGGTGACAGCGATGCGGAAATAGGAACTTGCATTATCGCCATTGCAAATAATGAAGGCGTAAAATCATACCGGTTTCTACACGGACAACCCAGAGAAAAAGCCGTAAAAAGAACCGTGTCAAAATCTTTTGAAATATTGTTAAATAATTTAAAATAAACATTTTAAAGTAAAATTAATAAAAATTATCAATCATAAATTTTAACATATTTTTACAAAATTTTTAACAATCGTGTTATATTTTTTTTTATATTTGAATATTGATTTTTTATACCGAAACCTTTGAAAACAACAGCACTATGAAACATATTTATCTCTTTTTATTTTTTTCTTTTTTTACTTGGCAGGTTTATTCACAAACCAACAATCCCCCTACACCTTCCGATGATTATGCCAGCACACCCGCTAACACTACGCTCAATCAAGCTGCGCCCGGTGTTTTATCCAACGACTCCGACCCTGATGGAGATAGTTTAAGTATAATCCGGTTTACCATTAACGGAACCAACTATCCACCAGGGCAAATCGTTACCATTCCCGGTGTCGGCACCTTTGTTTTAAACGGCGACGGAAGTTATACTTTTGCTCCCGATGCAAATTTTTCAGGTAACGTACCGCCTATAACTTATACGGTTAATGATGGTAGTGCTTCATCAACAGCCGTATTATACATCACGGTAGATAGTCCTAATAACAACGCTCCCACTCCTACGGACGATTACGTGCAAATAATGGAAAACACTACACTTAATCAAAGTGCACCCGGTTTATTAAGCAATGACTCTGACCCCGACGGCGACCCGCTTAACATTGTTTCTTTTGTTGTCAATGGAAATACTTACGCAGCCGGCACAACCGTTCACCTTGCAGAAGGCGATTTAACCATTAATGCAGACGGTAGCTATACCTTTGTTCCGTCCAGTAATTACAGTGGAACCCTTCCGGTAATTACCTACACGGTTTCCGACGGACAAGCTACTGCTGATGCCCATTTATACATAACCGTTCGTTCTAATGACGCTCCGGATGCCAATGACGACAGTGTTACTACATTAGTAAACACAACGATTAACCAAAATGCACCCGGACTCTTGAATAATGATTCCGATCCCGACGGTGACCCTATTTCCATCATATCATTTTCTATCGGTGGAAACACTTACAGCCCGGGGACAACCGTTCACCTTGCAGAAGGCGATTTAACCATTAATGCAGACGGTAGCTATACTTTTGTACCGGCGAGTGGATATACCGGTAATGTTCCAACGGTTACCTATACCATATCCGACGGAACCGAAATAGATACAGCAACATTATCCATAACCGTCCGTCCGAATTCTCCACCGAATTTACAAGACGATACGGGAATTACAACCGAAGGAGTAACCTTGAATGTCAGTGCACCCGGAATTCTTAATAATGATTCCGACCCCGACGGCGACCCGCTTTCCGTGGTATCATTTACCGTAAACGGAACAACATACACCGTAGGAACCACGGCTCATTTGGCAGAAGGTGACCTAACGGTATATGCAGATGGAAGCTATACTTTTGTTCCAACCGGTGGATTTACAGGATTTGTTCCAACGGTTACTTATACCGCTACCGACGGATTTACAACCGGACAAGCCAATCTGGATATCATTGTGGACTATACCAATACAGACCCCGACATCTATATCAATTCTTGTAATGCCGGATATACCGCTTCCGGTTATTACAGAATATATTATGATGTATATGTTTTTAATCACAGTTATGCCTACGGTGCACAAAATTTACAGATAACCAATGACTTGCGTGCAATTTTTGGTGGTTCGTGGTTTGGTCATTGTATTGTAGATGTGGACAGAATGTGGCTGAATTCGGGAAATACCCTTGCCAACAGCACAGACCCTGCTATGTATAACGCAGGCTCTTGGGATACCAACGAATATGATGAATCGGATCCCAGTCCCGGTAGAGACGGTATTTTTAACGCTTCCGCCGTCAACAATAATATTTTATATCCCAGACAATACATAACATTCGGCGTATGCTTGCTTATTGACCCGAGTTGTGCAGGTGGAGCCGGAGCCGGTTCAGGAAACGGTGTAACTTTTGATAATGTCTTTGATTTAACTTCATCTATTGGAAATAATTCCGAACATTTATCCATTAGCGATTTCCACACAACACAAACAACCGTTGCCGCCGGTATTCACGTGCCTAATCCCACTCCACCGATTAATCCGGACGGAACATATGATTTTGATTTAATTGTAACAATAACAAATGATGGTAGTGCAACTGCAAATGATGTGCAATTCTTTTTACCTTTATATGAACTTACCCAAAACAGTATCCCGGTTAACACCGTTACCATCACTCAAACATCCGGAACTCCGGTAGCTACAAATGCTGCCTATGACCCGTCTGATATTTCGGGAAATAATACGGGTATTTTAGGAAATAATGTCAGTATGCCGGCAAACTCCACCATTCAATTTACCATACATTACAATGTCGGACCTACTTCATATTCAGGATATTGTGCCTTTCTTGCACCTAATCCGAGTATGACCCAAGGAAATGCGGATGTAATCCTTCCCGGAGGCGGCGGATTGGAAAGCCCCGCCCAACAATCTTATGTTATTTGGTCAGACTCGGAAGGCGATCATTTGGATAGGTATTATGCACTTAATCAAGCAACTGATATTCCATCGTCCGAATGGCAATGTAATTGTGATACCAATGGAATCAGTTTTAACTATAATATTCGATTAGATGTAGAAAAAAGAATTGTCAGTGATGTTCCTGCCGCCAGCAACTTACGGGGAAACAGAGATATAACCTTTGAAGTAACCATTACAAACCGTGCAACATCAGATGTACAATTGGAAAATCCCGTTCTTACCGATGATTTGGCAGATATCTGTGACGCTTCCCATATCATACAAGTAGGGGCGGTTTCCGTTACGGCATCATCTGCTACCGTAACACCAAATGTAAATGCAGGTTATAACGGTATTTCAGACACAAATATCTTTGACAATGCTTCCGGTATATTAGAACCCGGACAAAGTGTAACCGTTCAGTTCCAAGTAGAATTTGACGACCCTTGTTTCGGTGTAAACTATGGTGTATTTGCAGGAAATGACCCGTCGGGAAATAATGCCAGAACCGTTCGAGACGGTGTTGTTGTAGAAGTTTATCCCGATTTTGACAATGACCATTTGCCCGATAATGTCGATATAGATGACGACAATGATGCCATACTCGATGTCGATGAAGCTTGCACCGGACTTAACGGTAAGTATTACGGATTCAATTACTGGATTTGGGATATCGTTTCGGCTCTTTACCGCTCATATAAAACTTCACCGGCAGCTACATTTATTTGTACATCAACGGACTTTAACGATGGCGGAGGCGGACTAAGCTACGGAACTCATTTACAAAATTTTCTTGGTGGAGATGCCGGTAGTCTGGATAATGACCCACCTAACAACAGAAGAGGTGTGATTATGCTTGACGGATATATCTATTTACAAGCCGGAACATATAATTTTAGAGTAAGAGCCAACGACGGCTACCGTATCCGGATAGACGGAAACGAAGTAGCCGTTAGAGATCATAATGGCGGAACCTTAACAACCACTCATAATACATTTAATATCAGCCAAACCGGCTATCATACCATAGATATCCTATTTTGGAACGTCGGTGGAACATACGCATTTGATGTGGAATTAAGGAGACAAGGCGGTAATTATTTCTTTATTGACGACACAATAACCTTACGCGATTGCGATATGGATAACGACAGTCAAACCAATAATGTGGATTTGGATACCGATAACGACGGATTGGTAGATATACTTGAAGCCAATGGAACAGATATTGATTTTGACGGACAAGTGGATTACCCCACTCCCGGCGACCCTATTTCTATGAACGATGCCGATCACGACGGACTGTCAGATACTTATGATTTAAATCAAGGCGGAACGCCAATTCCTAATCCTGACACCGATGGAGACGGTCGCAACGACTTTATGGATATTGACTCGGACAACGACGGAATTGTAGATTACATCGAAGCACAAACCACTTTTGGGCCCATTGGACAATCCGGAACCGATAGTGACCACGACGGAATTGATGATGCATACGATACCGATGACCTGATAGCCATCGGATTAGGTGGGTTAAATGGAACTTATATCATACCCGTAAATACGGAAGGAGCCGATAATCCTGATTATATTGACACCAATTCTGACAACGATGCCGATGATGATTATGTGGAAGGTTGGGATATGAACAATGATCGTATTCCCGATACACCTGTATCCGGAGTGGATGCGGATATGGACGGATTGGATGATGCATTTGACACCAATAACGGTTTTGCCGACCCGACAAATGGTAACCAAACCGCCTATAACTTCCCCGATATGGATACACCCGGTGGGGATAGAGATTGGCGAGAAATATGTACCCGCCTTACCGTAACCAAAGACGACGGATATCCTTACACAGAACAAAATTTAATGGTAGGTGATGTTATTACCTATCAAATTCACGTTACCAACAGCGGAACTGTTCCTTTAAACAACATCACCGTAACCGATGCCAATGCCAATATCGTCAGCGGGACTCCTATCGGAACAATTGATGCTTATGACACGGTAACCCTAACGGCAACACATACCGTAACACAAGCGGATATCGACGCCGGACAAATCAGTAATTCGGCAACGGCTACCACAACTTATGACGGAAATACCATAACCGATGTTTCCGACGATACCGACCCGCAATCACCTGCAAATGATGATGACCCCACTATCACATTTATTGAAAGGGTTCCCGAATTAACCGTAACCAAAGACGACCAGATGCCTTATACACCCCAAAATATCTCATTGGGACAAAGTATTACTTATCAAATTATTGTTCAAAACACCGGTAACGTCGTATTAAATAATATTCAAGTTACAGATGGAAATGCACAAATTCAAGGAAATAATATTATTAACACATTGGCACCCGGACAAACTGCTATTTTAACGGCAACTCATATCGTTACACAAGCTGAAATAGATGCCGGTGAAATAAGCAACCAAGCGGTAGCTTCCGTAACATATAATGGAATATCATACTCAGATGCTTCTGACGATACAGATCCAAGTTCCCCCGCCGGAGATGATGATCCTACAATTACCCATATCATTCAAAATCCGGCTTTAACGGTTACAAAAGATGACCAATTACCATACACACCGCAAAATATGCAAGTCGGTGATATTATCAATTATGAAATACTCGTAACTAATACCGGAAATGTTACACTTAATCTTGTAAATGTTTCCGATAATAATGCCATCTTTACCGGTGGTAGCACCTTGACAAATTTAGCACCGGGTTCTACCGGACGTGTTGTCGCACAACACACCATAACACAAGCCGATTTAGATGCAGGACAAGTCATTAATTCGGCTATTGCTTCTACTGATTTCAATGGTTCGACTTATTCGGATACTTCCGACGACACCGATACGGCATCACCGGGTGGTGATGATGATCCGACGATTACATTCTTAATCCAAAACCCCGGATTAGAAGTAACAAAAGACGATCAATTGGTATATTTGCCGCAAAACTTAACAGCAGGAGATGTAATCTATTATAATATCGTAGTAACCAATACCGGAAACGTTACATTGAATACCATTGATGTAACCGACGTAAATGCTACCATAACATCCAATCAAACCATCAATTCACTGGATGTAGGACAATCAGTAACCGTAACAGCTGAACATGTTGTTACTTATGCAGAAGTAGATGCCGGATATGTCAGTAACTCAGCAACCGCAACTACCGTTTATAACAATCAAAGTATTTCAGATATTTCAGACGATACGGACGTAAGTTCTCCTAACGGTAATGACGATCCTACTATTACATATATTCAACAAGTGCCACAAGTAACCGTTACCAAAGATGACGGATTCCCGATGAGTCCTCAAAATTTAGTAGTGGGTGATGTGATTACTTATACCATAACAGTAACCAATACAGGAAATGTAACCCTATCCGACATTGTTGTAACCGACCCGAATGCAACTGTCGTTTCCGGCAGTCCTATTGCTACCCTTGCTCAGGGTGATTCTGCCACTGTTATTGCAACATATACCGTTACTCAAAACGATATAAATAACGGACAAATCAGTAATACGGCAATTGCCACCGTTTCATATAACGGAACAACAACACAAGATTTATCCGATGATACCGACCCTGCATCGGCAGGTGGCGACGACGATCCTACAATAACCTTAATCGGACAAGGACCGGAAATTACCGTTACAAAAGACGACCAATTACCCTATTCCAACCAAAACTTAGCGGTAGGTGATATTATTACCTATCAAATAACCGTTACAAATACAGGAAATGTAGAATTACACAGTATTGTTGTAACCGATCAAAATGCAAATATTCAAGGAAGTAATACGATTGCCGTATTGGATGTAGGACAATCGGTTAGCTTAACGGCAACTCATACAATTACACAAGCAGAAGTAGATGCAGGAGAAGTTGTAAATACAGCTGTTGCCACAGTCGTTTACAATGGTGTTAGTATTTCCGATTCATCCGATGATACGGATTTGGCTTCACCGTCCGGAGATGATGATCCAACGATTACACATATTCAACGTAATCCGAGTGTAATCATTACCAAAGACGACCAACTGCCTTACGTTGCCCAAAACTTAAACGTAGGTGATGTCATTACTTATCATATTTATGTAGAAAATACCGGAAATATGACCATTGGAAACATCAATGTATCAGATGCCAATGCTTCTATAATCAGTGGTAATCCTATCATCAACTTAGCACCCGGAGCAACAGCAATGGTCATTGCCGAACACACAGTTACACAAGCCGATTTGGATGCCGGACAAGTCAGCAATTCTGCTATTGCTTCATTTGATTTTAACGGACATACATTTTCCGATACTTCCGATGATACGGATACAAATTCTCCTCCGGGAGACGATGATCAAACTATTACATTTCTGGTTCAAAGTCCCGCATTTATTGTTCAAAAAGACGACCAATTAGCTTATATCCCTCAAAATCTGGCTGTTGGAGACCCTATAAACTATAATATTTATGTTACCAATACCGGAAATGTAACTCTCAATAATATCGTAATCTCAGACAATAACGCAACCATTTCGGGAAGTAATGCAATCGCAACACTTGGTGTAGGACAAACCGAAGTAATACAAGCCACTCATATTGTTACGCTTGCGGATATTAATGCAGGAGAAGTTAGTAATTCGGCTACCGGAACGGTAACATATCACAATGTAGATTATACCGACATTTCCGATGACACCGACCCGAATGCACCTGCAGGAGATGATGAACATACAATCACATTTATTGCTCAACATCCCGAAATAACCGTTACCAAAGATGACGGATTGGATTATTCTCCGCACCTTTTAAGCCCGGGTGATGTAATAACTTATACCATAACCGTTACGAATACCGGCAACGTAACGGTAAACAACATTAGTGTGAGCGATAATAACGCAAATGTGATTTCCGGTTCACCCATTGCGAGCCTGAATCCCGGAGATTCGGCAGTCGTTACGGCAACTCATACCGTTACTCAATCAGATATCGATGCCGGTCAAATCGTTAATTCCGCTACCGGAACACTTGACTATAATGGAAACACCGTAACTGATTTATCCGATGATACCGACCCTAATTCACCGGGAGGCGACGACGACCCGACCATTACATACATCGGACAAAATACGGCATTGGAAGTAACCAAAGACGACCAAATGAATTACACACCTCAAAACTTAGCTGTTGGTGATGTAATCACTTATGTGATAACCGTTAAAAACATCGGTAATGTTACTTTAAACAATATTCACGTTACAGATAATAACGCACAAATCCAAGGAAGCAGTTTGATTGCCAGTATTGACCCCGGAAATATCGCTACTCTTACGGCCACCCATACGATTACCCAAGCGGAAATCGATGCGGGTGAAGTAATTAATACAGCTGTTGCCACTGTTAATTTAAACGGCACACAAATTACCGATTTATCCGATGATACGGATGTAAGTTCACCAAACGGTGACAATGATCCTACTATTACTCACATCGTTCAAAGTCCCGAAATTACCGTTACAAAAGACGATCAACTGCCTTATGTTGCCCAAAATTTACAAGTAGGTGATGTTATTAATTACAATATAGAAGTAACCAATACCGGAAATGTAACCTTACCGGTTATCAATATTTCTGATAACAATGCCAATATCATCAGCGGTTCTCCTATCCAAAACCTTTCACCCGGAGCTACGGCTACCGTATTGGCAACCCATACCGTTACACAAGCCGATATAGATGCCGGTAGTA
>CAYUAN010000219.1:0-4189 GCA_964442545.1 uncultured Prolixibacteraceae bacterium
TCGAAGGGCGTTTCCAGCAGGGCGAAGATTTTTTCATCTTTGATAAATTCTTCGCGGATATGCAAACGAATATCCGGATTGATATCTCGCAGGCGCGCAGCCATCAAGTTCGCTTTGGATTTTCCTTCATTGGACTTCAGTGCAATCAGTTGGCGATTACGGTTGCTGGGGTGAATGCTGTCGGCATCCACCAAGGTCATTTCCCCGATTCCAGCACGGCAAAGCATCTCTGCGGCATAAGCCCCCACGCCGCCCAAACCCGCCACCAGTATGTGCGTATGTGCCAACCGCTCCAGCGCTTCTTTGCCCAGGAGTAATTCCGTCCGTTCCTGCCAATATTCTTCCGACATTTATTGATGCTTTTACCCGGCGAAAATAAGACTATTCTGTATGGGGAATAGGATAATTAAGTCAACAGTGTTCAAAAAAATAATTAATAAATATGGGAAATACTATTGTGAATCTGATAAGCGTATAAATAAGAGGCCATGACATCTGTTTGTTTCATTATTGATCTCCATTATTTTTTTTTAAGTATATCCCTTTAACAATAATAAATTAAGATGTTTATCCAAACAAAAACTTATAATTCACATAAATCTGATTCCGCAGTTCCGCCATACTGATTCCCCGCAGTTCCGCGGCCCGGGCATAAATTTCCGCAATACCGCCTTCCCATTCATCCGTTTCCAGAAACACACTTTCCAAAGGCAATTCGCGGAATACATCTCCGGCCTTGCTGGTGTCCGACAGCAGATGTTTCCCAAAAGAAATATAGGCCCCATGCTTGATTAAATCCTTGGCGATACGCAGATTGCCCGTATAGCCGTGAAAAATCCAGGGCGTATGGCCCTGATGCTTTTTTATAAGGTGCAGAAAATCGGCATAGGCACGTACACTGTGGATAATCAAGGGTTTTTCGGCGAAATTGGCGATGCGTATATGCTCTTCGAAAATTTGCAGTTGCCGCTCGGGATTGATGGCCACGGAACGGTCAATTCCGCATTCGCCAATGGCGCAAACCATCGGATTGCGGGCGGCATAAGCCAGCACCTTCAGTTGTTCCTTCACATTTATCTTATTAATATTCCAGGGGTGAATGCCGGTGGAATAGGGGTAAAGGGCTTTATCGCTCACCTTAACCTCCTCGATAAAACGGCTCTGAATGGCAATATGCTCGCCTGTGGGCGGTTGATGCGTATGTATGTCCACTAATTTACTCACTTTTACTCACTGCTTGATTTCCTCCATTCGTTCTTCCAATGCTTTAATCTCGTCACGGTAGCGGGCCGCCTCAATAAAATCCAGTTCCTTAACTGCTTCCTCCATGCTTTTGCGGGCTTTTTGAATGGCTTTTTTCAATTGCTCCGCGTTCATATACGGAATCACCGGATCGGCGGCAATGGTCGCTTTGGCATCTTTTTCTTCATAGCCGGACGACTGTTGGGCTTTGGCGTCGGCCACGGCTGTTTGCCCCATAATGGAGTCTGTGGAGCGGATAATCTGCGTGGGAGTGATGCCGTGCTTTTCGTTATAGGCCATCTGCTTGGCCCTGCGCCGGTTGGTTTCGTCAATGGTGCGCTGCATCGAGCCGGTTATCTTATTGGCATACATAATCACCTTGCTGTTCACATTCCGTGCGGCACGGCCCGCCGTTTGCGTCAGCGAGCGCTCCGAACGCAGGAATCCTTCTTTGTCGGCGTCCAGTATGGCCACCAGCGACACCTCCGGTAAATCCAGTCCCTCACGCAAAAGGTTTACGCCCACCAAAACATCGAAAGAGCCCAGGCGCAGTTCGCGCAATATCTCCACCCGTTCCAGCGTATCCACTTCGGAATGAATATAGCGGGAGCGAATGCCCAGGTTCAACAGGTATTTGTTTAACTCTTCGGCCATACGTTTGGTAAGGGTGGTTACCAAAACGCGCTCATTCTTGGCGATGGTCAGCTCGATTTCATCCAGCAGGTCGTCCACCTGGTTCAGACTGGGGCGTACTTCAATTTTCGGATCCAGCAGTCCCGTAGGGCGAATTACCTGCTCTACCACCACGCCGCCGGCTTTGTTCAGTTCGTAATCGGCCGGAGTGGCACTTACGTAAATGGTTTGCCCCGTCAGTTGTTCAAATTCTTCGAAACGCAAGGGGCGGTTGTCCAGGGCCGAGGGCAGGCGGAATCCGTATTCCACCAGGTTTTGCTTGCGCGAACGGTCACCGCCGTACATCGCGTGTATTTGCGATACCGTTACATGACTTTCGTCAATTACGGTAATAAAATCGTCGGGGAAATAATCCAGGAGGGTAAAGGGCCGCTGGCCGGGTTTACGCCCGTCAAAATAGCGGGAGTAGTTCTCGATTCCCGAGCAATAGCCCAGTTCCCGAATCATCTCCAAATCGTAATTCACGCGGTCTTCCAGACGCTTGGCTTCCAAATGCTTGCCCACCGATTTGAAAAATTCGATTTGCTCCACCAAATCATCTTGTATGGCATAAAGGTTTTCCTTAATCTTGCTTTGGTCGGTAACAAAAATATTGGCCGGGTTAATCACAATAAAATTATGCTGCTCCAGACTTGCGCCCGATATCGGGTCGATGGTTTCCAGGGATTCTACCTCATCGCCCCAAAAACTCACGCGGTAGGCGAAATCTTCATTCGCCGGAAAAACATCCACCGTATCGCCCCGCACACGGAATTTCCCTCTTTGGAAATCCATTTCGCTACGCGAATACAAGGATGTAACCAGTTGATGTAGAAAGAAATCGCGGCTGACTATCTGGCCTTTTTTCAGGGTAACCACATTATTGGTGAAATCATCGGGATTTCCCAGCGAATAGATGCAGGAAACCGAGGAGACCACAATCACATCACGCCGCCCCGAAAGCAGAGATGAGGTGGTGCTCAATCGCAGCTTCTCAATCTCGTCATTGATTTGCAAATCCTTTTCGATATAGGTATTGGTAACGGGCAGATAGGCCTCGGGCTGGTAGTAGTCGTAATAGGAGACAAAATACTCCACGGCATTGCGTGGAAAAAACTGCTTAAACTCTCCGTACAGCTGCGCGGCCAGGGTTTTGTTATGACTTAAAACCAGGGTGGGGCGGTTCAGCTCCTTGATTACATTGGCAATGGTATAGGTTTTGCCTGAGCCGGTTACGCCCAGCAATACCTGCGCCTGCTCGCCCCGCCGTATGCCTTCGACAAGCTGTTGTATGGCTTCGGGTTGGTCGCCTGTGGGGCTAAAGTCCGATACTAATTCAAATTCCATTGCTTTGTGTTTTACCGGCTGCAAAGATAGGGATTATGCAGGGGGAATTGAGCTTGATTTTGAAGATAAAATAGGTATTGGGTAAGGGTGTTTCATGGTGGATTTATTTCGGATAATTTTAACATTAAGAAATAAAGGATAATTTAAGGAGTTGTTGCACAAAGGGCGCAGAGAAGACACGGAGTTGTGCGGAGATTTTTTTGAACCATATAAGGCATATAAGGGCATATAAGTTTTTGATAGTTTCACTGTGTTACTCTGTGTTCAACACTGTGTTCCTCTTTGGAACTTTTCTTGCTTTTTTTTAACATTAAGAAATTAAGGGAAATTAAGTGGCTGTTGCACAAAGGGCACAAAGAAGACACAGAGATGTTCCTAAAGCCCGATAATCCTTAATGCGCGATTATAATTTTCAGCTTGCTGAAAATTTAAAAAGAATCAGGTAAATCAGAGAAATCAGGCTCCGAAGAAACAGTATCAATAGAAGATTGGATAAGGTTTCTTAGACGCAGATTTGTATGATTTTTTATGATTGGCTTCCTTTGTTTTTCTTTGAAAAACTTCGGAAGCTTTTTAAGTATTGCAAAGCAATGCTTAAAAACAGATCATAGGAATCATAATAATCAGCGTCAAAAAAAAGAAAACATTATCGCTATGTTTTGTTTGTTTCACTGCGTAACTCTGTGTACAACACTGTGTACCACTGTGAAATCTCCATGGATAATTTTTTAACATTAAGAAATTAAGGGAAATTAAGTAGTTGTTGCACAAAGGGCACAAAGAAGACACAGTTTGCACAGAGATGTTCCTAAAGCCAGATAATCCTTAATGCGCGATTATAATTTTCAGCCGGCTGAAAATTTTAAAAGAATCAGGTAAATCAGTCAAATCAGGCTCCCCAAAAAACAGTATCAATAGAAGATTGGAT